>CAYHCR010000084.1:0-8977 GCA_964354895.1 uncultured Myxococcales bacterium
GGCGTACAGCGCCTCGGCGCCATGCGGCGGAGCAGCCTCGGCGTCGCGACCCAGCGCGAGCGCCACCACGGCGCACGCGAGCAGCAGCACGGCACGGATTCTCATCGGGGCGCCCCAACCCAGCCCGCGACGGCGCGACGCCGCGGGCGTCTCGCACGGTACGGCGCGCCGAGGCCCACCGCCAGCGTGTCGGCTAGCGGAGCGCCTCGACGGCCAGTGCGTTGATGGTGCGGCCGCGCTCGCGCTGCCGCTCGGCGTTCACGAAGCCGTTCGTGACGAAGCCGACGGAGAGGCCGCTCGCCGGATCGCCCCATGCGAGCTGACCGCCCGCGCCGCCATGCCCGAACGCTGCGGGCGACGCGCCCGCACCGAAGCCGCGCTCGACCGGGTGATCGCCGGCGACGACGACGCTCAGCCCGCGGTTCGCGGGAAGGCCGTTGCCGTCATCGACCTGATCGGGGCGCGTGCGCACGGTCGTGGCCATCGCGACGGTCTCCGGGCGCAGTGGCGTGTAGCCCTGCGAGTCTGCGGGAGACACGAGGCGCTGGTAGAAGAGTGCCAGCTCGCCCGCACCCGAGAAACCACCAGCGCCGGGCGTCCCGGCGCGTCGCTGCGAGGGGAGGTTGAAGTGCAGCACCGTGTCGACGTTGGCCTCGCTGCTGCCCTCGCTGCTCGGCGGGTCGACATAGACGACGTCGGCCGCGCGGGCGTGCTGCTCGTCGCGTCCGCCGCCGCCACCGGGATCGGCCCGTTCGACTGGCGCGAGGCGCGCCGGCCGGCCCCGCCGCGGCTCGTCGTGCGCGCCTCCGGCTCGGGCGCGCTGCTCGCGGGCGCCGCGCGCGTGCCCGTCGAGCTGCCGGGCGACGTGCTGCTCGCCGGCTACCGGCCGTTCGGCCGCGTCGCGGAGGAGGGCGCCGCCGAGCTCTCCGTCCGCGTGCTCGTGCTGGAGACCGGCGGCCGCCGCGCGGCGCTCGTGCTGCTCGAACAGCTCACGCTCCCAGCGCCGCTCGCGCGCTCCATCGAGGCGCACGCGCGCGAGGTCGCGCCCTGCACGGTCGTCGTCGCGACGCACACGCACGGCGGTCCCGGCGGCTACGACCGGGATCTGGTGGCGCAGGCGGCGGGCGTCGGCCGCTGGGACGATCGCGTCGCGTGGGCGATCGAGCAGGCCGCGGACCGCGCGCTGGCCGAGGCGACGCGCGCGCTGTCGGCCGCGGAGCTCGCCTCCGGAGAGCTCCGCCTCGAAGGCCTCTCCGCGAGCCGCGACCGCGACGAGAGCCCGATCGACGATCGCCTCACGACGCTGCGCCTGACGCGCCCCGACGGCGCGCCGGTCGCGACGATCATCCGCTTCGCCGCCCACCCCACGCTGGCGCCGCGCGCGAGCGGCCCGCACGGCGACTGGCCCGGGGCGCTGATGCGCGGGCTCGAGGCGGAGCAGCAGGGCGTCGTCTTCGCGCTGCAGGGCGCCGTCGGCGACGTCCAGGCGCGCGTGTCGAAGGAGGGCGGCGGCCGGCGGGACGAGCGCTACGCCGCCGCGCTCGCGGCCCGGATCGCCGAGCAGCCGCTCCACGAGGTGCTCGCGCCGATCGCCCTGGGCTGCGCGATCGCCGAGGTCGATCTGCCCCCGGCAGAGCTGTCCACCGTCGTGCCGCGGCCCCTCGCGCCCCTCGCCGCAAACGTGCTCGATCCGTTCGCGCCGCGCACCGCGCGGGTCGCGGCGCTGCGCCTCGACGATCTGGTGCTGCTCGCCGTCCCCGCCGAGCCGGTCCGCGACGCCGCGCTGCTGGCCGAGGCGGAGCTCGCGGATCGAGGGCTGCGCGGCCGGGTCGTCTCGCTCGCGGCCGGCTACCTCGGGTACGGCATCACGGAGCGCGACGCCGCCCAGCGCGTCTACTCGAGCCGCATGGCCTGGTTCGGGCCCGCGCTCTGGCCCCGGCTGCAGGAGGGCCTGCGCGTCGCCGTCGACGCGGTCGCCCCGACGGTCGAGGCCCCGTAGCAACGCGCGAAGGGCGCCCCCCTCGCGGAGAGCGCCCCTCGAACGTGCAGCCTTGCGGGTCGATCAGCGGCCGCAGGGCGCCCAGTCGGCGGGCACGTCGCACGGCGTGGCGAAGGCGTAGCAGGTGCCGCTCGCCGGATCCTGCGCGTAGGTCACGACCTGGGCGCAGACCTGTCCGCAGCACTCGGGCGGGAGCGCGCCGTCGGCCGGGCCGCGGCACATGCCGCTCTCGTCCGTCCAGGCGCCGGCGCAGAGGTCCGTCGGCTCGCAGCTGCGGGCGTCGACGCACTCGAAGCAGCCGTTGCGCACCGCGGTGATCTGACCCGCCGGGCACTCGGGCGGCATCATGTCGCACATCGGCTCGGTGCCGTCGTCGCAGCGCGGGTAGACGCAGAAGCCGCCCGGCGCCCGCATCCCGCCGCAGTCAGGGTCGGCGCAGTCCGGCGCGCCGCCGCCCGTGCTGCCGTCGAACTCGCAGTAGCCGCCCCAGCAGTCGGCGTCGCCGTAGCACTCCGGGAGGTACTGGCAGAGGCCGTCGAGGCAGCTCGCCCCGGCCGGGCAGTCGGTGTTGGAGAAGCACTGCGGCTCGCCGCCCGGGACGCAGACGCCCATGGGGGCCGGCTCCGTGCAGCCACACTGGCAGTCGGGCGTCGACGGGTCGCAGAAGCAGTCGCAGGGCATCGGGTCGTTCGAGCCGAGCTCGCAGCGCTCACCGGCGGCGCAGTCCCAGTCGCCCGTGCAGCCGGGGTCGAAGTAACAGAGGCCGTCCCAGCAGGTGCCCGCGGGGCCGCAGTCCGAGTCCATCCGGCAGGCGCCCTCGTAGGGGATGCAGACGCCGCCGGGCTCGGGCATCGCGCCGCCACCCGCGCCACCGGTGCCGCCGCCGCAGTCACACGGGCCGCAGTTGCCGGCCGCGTCGCAGGCGCAGGCGCAGTCCGGCGGGGCTTCACCGGCGCCGCCCGTCCAGGCGCAGAAGAAGCCCTGCGCGCAGTCGATGTCGCTCCAGCACTCGCCGGGCTGGACGTAGGGCGCCGTGCAGCGGGTGAAGATGGGCTCGCCCATGCCGCAGTCGAGGCAGTCCGAGCCGGGCTCGCACGGGGCGCAGAGGTCGGCGCCGCCGCCGTACTCCGGCACGCAGCCGGCCTCGATGCACGCCCACTCTTCCGTGAGGGCCTCGCAGCCGCTCGGGCCGGGGTTGCAGGCGCAGAGGGCGCAGCCGTCGTCGCCGATCAGGTTGCCGTACTCGCAGTACATCTCGCAGCCGATCGCCGGACAGACCGGCTCGGTCGGCCGCTGCTCGCAGCCCACGAAGATCCCGACCGGGCTCGTGCCGCAGTCGCAGCCGGGACAGTCGCCGTCGGGGCGGCAGGGCGCGCAGAAGCAGTCGCCGGCCGGCGTGTCTTCGTACTGGTAGACCGCCACGCAGGCAGCGTTGTCGCCGCACGAGCTCTCGTCCAGCGCGTCACAGGCGTTCGAGGGCTCGTCGACAGGCGCGATCTCATCGCCGAAGCAGCCGCCGGCGGTGAAGCCGAAGAGCCACATCGTCGAGAGCGCCACCCCTGCCAGCTTCCATGCGCTCCGGTTCATTGGGTCACCCTCCCGCACCGTTGCTCGCTGGACGCTGGATGCGTCGTGGCGCGGATACCCGGATGCTAGAGCAAAGTGCGGGCCAGCCCCCGAGATGATCGCAAGTAGCCTGAATCACGGCGCCGATATCGCTTCCGGGTGGCGATCCCAGGTGGGGACATTCGCACCGTATTCGCATCTGTGGAAAATATCCACGACCACGGGAAGCCGAGATCGCGAGTTCCGTGTGTCGCGGATCACAGGGTGCCGGGCGGACGCCGGTCGAGGCGGGCCCGCGCGCCTCGCCGATCGATGGGCGATCGACGACGCCCCGCCTCGCGGTCGGAGTCGAAGCGCGCTCCCGTGCCCGCCTGACGCCTCCGTTCCGCCGTGAGAGACTGCGCGCCTTCCGACCCGACGAGGCCACCGTGGCGAAGAGACTCGCTCCTCCGCTCTTCCTGCTCGCGGCGTCGCTGCTGCTCGCGGCCTGCTCCACCGAGCTCGCCGACGCGGCGGTGGCGATCGACGCCGGGGACGACCTCCTCGCGCAGGTCGACGCGCCGCTGACGCTCGCGTGGCGGGTCACGCCCTCGGACGCGACGGTGACGGTGGCCGTCGCGACGGGTCCGGGCGCTGCGACGCTCACGACGACCGGCCCCGCGGAGGCGCGCTTCACGGCGCACGCCGCCGGCACCTTCGTCCTCTCGGTGCGCGCACAGGACGCTGCGGGAAGGCGCGCGACCGACTGGATCACCGTGCAGGTGCGCTGCGGCGCGGCCTGCGACTGCGCGGACGCGGACGCCGACGGCGCGAGGGACGCGGCGTGCGGCGGCGCGGACTGCGACGACGGAGACCCCCAGCGCTTCCCGGACCACGCCGAGACCTGCGGCGACGGGATCGACCAGGACTGCAGCGGCGCGGATCTCCCGTGCGACTGCGCGGACGCCGACGGGGACGGCGCGGCGGACGAGGCGTGCGGCGGGCCGGACTGCGACGACGGCGACCCGCAGCGCTTCCCGGGCCACCCGGAGGTCTGCGGCGACGGCTTCGACCAGGACTGCAGCGGCGCGGATCTGCAGTGCGGCTGCGCGGACGCCGATCGCGACGGCGCGGCCGACGCGGCCTGCGGCGGCGACGACTGTGACGACGCGGAGGCGCAGCGCTTCCCTGCGAACCCCGAGCTGTGTGAGGACGGGATCGATCAGGACTGCAGCGGCGCCGACGAGCTCTGTCCCTGCCCGGACGCTGATCGGGACGGCGCGGCGGAGTCGACGTGCGGCGGCGCGGACTGCGACGACTCCGACCCGCAGCGCTTTCCAGCCAACGCCGAGGTGTGCGGCGACGGCGTCGATCAGGACTGCAGCGGCGTGGATCTCGGCTGCGGTTGCCCGGACCTCGATCAGGACGGGGCCAACGAGCTCTCGTGCGGCGGGACGGACTGTGACGACGGAGACCCGCAGCGCTTCCCTGGCCGCGCCGAGACGTGCGGCGACGGCGTCGATCAGGACTGCAGCGGCGCCGATCTGCCCTCCGACGCGGACGGCGACGGCGCGGTGGCGGCGGCGTGCGCAGGCCCCGACTGCGATGACGCAGATCCGCTGCGCTTCCCGGCCAACGCCGAGGTGTGCGGCGACGGCCTCGACCAGGACTGCGACGGCGTCGACCGCGTCCCGGACGTCGATCTCGACGGCCACCCGGCGATCGCGTGCGGCGGCGACGACTGCGACGACTTCGACCCCGCCGTCTTCCCCGGCCAGCTCGAGGTCTGCAACGGCCAGGATGACGACTGCGTGAACGGCGCGGACGACCCGGCGGATCTGGGGCTCCCGGCGACCTGCGGCCCGGTCGTCGGCGCGCTCCCGCTCGTGGCGGGCGTCGTGCGCGACGGCCTCCTGCTCGGCCCGCTCCCGCTGCTCGTGCCCGCCGCGGTCGACTGCGGCGCGGGCTCTCCGGCGCTCCCCGGTGGAGATGGCGCGGCCGATCCGCAGCCGGGCGACCGCACGCTCGGCGCCCGCTGGACGAGCCACCACGACCCCGACGACACGATCGATCTCGGCGCCCTCGGCGGAAGCGTCGACCCCGACCGCGTCGCGTGGTTCTTCACGCGCCTCGTCGTGCCCGCGGACGGTCACTACCTCGTGCAGGTCGACGCCTCCGACGGCGCGCGACTTTTTCTGGACGGCCGGGAGACGGCGCTGCGAGGGCCCCAGCTCTCCTGCGACGACGGCGGCTTCGATGACGCGGCGATCTTCCTGCGCGCCGGCGCCCGGCGGCTGCTCGTGCGCGCCGTGACGAACGGCGGCGCCTTCACGCTGCAGGTGAAGCTGCTGCGCGCCACGCGCCGCAACGACACCAACGTGGATCTCCCGGCCGACGAGCTGCGGCTCGACACGGGCGAGGGCAGCGACGCCGGCCTCTGCTCGGCCGGCGCGCCGAGCTGCGATGGCGCGACCGATCTCGTCGCCTGCGCGGGCGCGATCGGGCCGGCGGCGGCCGAGGACTGCACGGCGGCGGGCGACGAGGACTGCGACGGCGTCGTCGACGAGCGCGACGAGGACGACGACGGCGTGAACCGGCTCGGCTGCGCGGGCGGACAGGACTGCAACGACCGCGACCGCTCGATCTCGCCGGACGAGTCCGAGCGCTGCGACGCGGCGAACGTCGACGAGGATTGCGACGGCACCGCCAACGCCCTCGCCGTGCAGTCCTGCGGTCGTTCGCCCGAGCTGCCGATCGACGCGACCGGCTCGCTCTTCGACTGGCTGCTCTGGGGCCCCGAGGACGCGCCGGGGCTCTCCGCGGCGAACGCGCTGGACGAGCGCGATCTGCTCGCGCTGCACGGCGGCCCGGGCGAGGCGGCGGTCGATCCGCTCCACCTCGACGTGATCGGCCCGCACACCTTCCGCTTCGTCTCCTTCGGCCCCAACGCGACCGGCGAGCTCGATCTGCGCGGAAATTCAGCCGCCCTCGCCGACACCGATCGCGTCAGCGTCTACGCCTTCGCCCGCCTCTGGGTGCCGAGCGATCGCGCGGTGCGCCTGCAATTCGGGAGCGACGACGGCCTGCAGGCCTTCCTCGACGGCGTGGAGCTGGCGCGCAACGCGACCCCGCGCGGCTACGCGGTCGCGAGCCACGCGGTCGACGTGAACCTCACCGCCGGCCCGCACCGGCTCCTGCTCAAGCTCACGAACCTCTCGGGCAACTTCGCCTTCGGCGCGCGCGTCGTCGATCCGGCGAGCGGCGTTCCTTTCCCCGATCTCTTCGTCGACCTCGGCCGCGGCGTCACGCGCGCGTCCTGCACGTCCGGCACGCGCGCCTGCGGGCCCAACGGCTGGGCCGCCTGCGCGGGCGCCATCGACGGCCTGCCGGAGAGCTGCAACGGGCAGGACGACGACTGCGACGGCGTCGTGCCGCGGCCCGAAGAGGACCGCGACGGCGATGCGCTCGCGCCGTGCGAAGGCGACTGCGATGACACGCGCGCGGCTGCGCTGCCGGGCGCGACGGAGTGGTGCAACGGCCGCGACGACGACTGCGACGGGGCGGGCGACACCGGCATGGATCAGGGCGGCGCCGATCCGGGCAGCTGCGCAGGTGTCCAGGCGGACTGCACCTCGGGGCAGGGCCTCGTCTGCCCGGGCGGGACGCCGGGGCGCTGCATCGAGCTCCACGGCTGCCTGAGCGACGCCGACTGCTCGAACGCCAACGGCCCTGGGTGGAGATGTGCCGGCCTGATCGCGTGCGTGCTCTGCAGCCCGCCCTGATCGTCGCCCCGGCGGGGCGCTACGCGGGCTTGAGCTTCAGCAGCCCGCGGATCGTCTCGAGGACGTCGACGAACCGGACCGGCTTCTGCAGGAACGCGTCGGCGCCGACCTGCTCGGCGCGCAGCTTCGCGTCCTTCCCGCCGGCCGATACGACCAGCACCGGGACCGCCTTGGTGGCCGGATCGAGCCGGATCTTCTCCAGCAGCTGGAAGCCGTCCATGACGGGCATGTACAGGTCCGTCACCACCAGATCCACGCCGCCGGCCTTGATGCTCGCGAACGCCTCGTGGCCGTTGCCGGCGAAGATCACCTCGACGCCCGAGCCCTCGGCGCCCGGCAGCCGCGAGAGCCGCTTGAGCGCGTAGGCGTACATCTCGATGACGTGCGGGTTGTCCTCGACGAGCAGCACCTTGTAGCGGCGGCCCGGCGCGACCGGGACCCCGGCCGCCTTCGCGAGCTCGTTGAGGCGCCGCTTCTCCTCGTCCCCGTCCACCTTGATCCCCACGCCGGCCGGCTGGTCGCCCGCCGCCTTGCGAACCCACGTGACCGAGCCGGAGACCTCGAGCGCCGAGAGGAGGCCTGGGAACGAGAGCGCGAGCTTCACCAGGGCCCCGATCGCGAACGGCCGGTCGGTCCGGATGAAGATGCCCCCGGTCGAGAGGTTCTCCGTCGAATCGCGCACGAAGCCATCCCGGTCGAGGTAATCGACCCGGAGGATCATCGGCTGGCGATGCGCTTCGCGCTTGTCGGCGCCCATCGGGTCGTCGGCCATGACGGTGAAACCCGCCGTTTTCCTTGAGGTTCGCCGGGGACCCTAGCAGGAAGGGATTCCCTTGACAACGAACCGTCCGAGGTCGATCTTGCGCGCGTTTTCCGGGTCCTTTGCCTCGAGGTGCATCCGAGATGGCAGCGCCCTTCACCGCCGATCAGCAGAAGACCTTCGACGAGAAGATGGCCGCGGCTTTGGCCAAATTCCCGGAGGGCCGCAAGGCCTCCGCGATCCTCCCCGGGCTCCACCTGATCCAGGAGCTCGTCGGGCACATCCCCGACGAGGCGATGGTGCTGCTCGCGCAGAAGTGCGAGTCGCACCCGGAGCGGGTCCGCGAAGTCGCGATGTTCTACGTGATGTACTTCCTGAACCCGAAGGGGAAGTACGTCCTCGACGTCTGCACGAACCTCAGCTGCTCGCTGCGCGGGGCCGAGGTCCTCGTGAAGTATCTCGAGGAGAAGCTCGACGTGCACCTGGGCGACACGACGAAGGACGGGCTGTTCACCCTCCGCGAGTTCGAGTGCCTCGGCGCGTGCGGAAATGCGCCCTGCCTGCAGGTCGACTCGCGCTTTCACCTCGACATGACGCTGAAGAAGGCGGATCAGCTGATCGCGGACCTGCGCAAGCAGGCGGGAAAGTAGGGGGCGACGGATGGCGACGACGCAGCCCGACAAGCATCGGCTCCTCACGAAGAACTGGTACAAGCCGAACAACCGGACGCTCGACTTCTACAAGGCGAACGGGGGGCTCGCGGCGCTGCCGAAGGTCCTCCAGATGCAGCCCGCCGAGGTGATCGACGGCGTGAAGAAGTCGGTCCTCCGCGGTCGCGGCGGCGCCGGCTTCCCCACCGGCATGAAGTGGGGATCCGTCCCGCAAAATGAT
>CAYHCR010000085.1:0-8958 GCA_964354895.1 uncultured Myxococcales bacterium
CGTCTCGAGGATCGAGATTCCGGTGCCGCCGAGCTCGAGGAGCTCCTCCTTCGCCTCGCGCAGCACGGTGGCGGGGAGCACGGCGGGGCCGGCGTTGAAGTTGTGGATCATCGGGCGCTCCTCGTCGGGAGCGCGGATGGAAGCACAGGGGATCCGGGCGCGGCAACGCCGCTCGCGACGGCCGCGAGAGAGAACGAGGAGTGCTAGGTTGCCGGCCCTCGCAAGGAGTGTCGCCCGTGACGCGCAAGATCTCCCTCTCGCTGGCCGCCACCGCCCTGATCGCAGGGGCCTGCGGCGAAGACGAGGCCGCCCCCGAAGAGACGCCCGCGCCCGAGGGGCCGACGGTCGTCGACAACTCGACCAACGTGGTCCCGAGCAAGCCGCTCGGCTCGGTGGTCGGCCTCGTGCTCGACGGCCGCGGCGCGCCGCTCGAGGGCGCGAGCGTGACCCTGCTCGCGACCACCGCGCCTGCCGCCGCGACGACCGGCGCCGACGGCCGGTTCGCCTTCGCCGCCGTGCCCGCGGGAAGTCCTGCGGGCGTCATCATCGAGAAGGCGGGCTACGGGACGGCGACGCGCACGGTGACGGTGCCCGGCGCCGCAGGGAACTTCCCGATCGACGACGCGACCGCGGTCGTCGGCCCGATCGCGCTCTTCGAGCGGAGCGGCGAGCTCGCGCTGGTCGTCGTCGGCTACGACGGCGCGGCGATCACGCCGATCGGCGCCTTCTGCGAAGCGAACGCGCAGTTCGCCGATCTGCAGAACGGGGGCGAGCAGCTCGGCGGCCCGCTGCAGGTCAACGGCGAGGCGGGGCAGGGATCGTTGACCTGCCGCAGCCTGCCGAGCCTCGCGGATCTGGCGCGCACGGGCGGCTACTTCGAGATCTTCGTCCCCAGGCAGGACGCCAACGGCGACGGCGTCGCGGAGTACGACGGCGTCTCGCGGTTCGTCTCCGCGACCGAGGCGCTGACCAGCGGCGGGCTCGCTGCGATCGTGCTGCCGCCGCCGGGCGCCGCGCAGCCGCTGCAGATCATCGCCACCTCGGCGCGCACGCTGCTCGACGGACCGCACGCGGCGCTCGACGCCGTGATCGATCCGACCGTCGGCGTCGAGATCGCCTTCAGCCGCCGCGTCGACGTCGTCGCCGTGAAGGCCGAGGACGAGGAGGCGGGCGCCTACTACGGGACCGCCGTCGACGTCGCGCCCTCCGGGAGCGTGCTCCGCGTGCGGCCCGACGTGCCGACCGCTTGGCCGAAGGGCCGCGAGCTGCACGTCACGCTCGCGGTCGCGACGCGGGACGGTGTCCGCCAGGCCGCGACCTACCGCTTCAACATCCTCACGACGCCCGAGGCGACGCCGATCGCGTTCGGCGCGCGCGATCTCGCCGACCCGAGCCGGCCGATCGTCTTCTTCGAGGACGGCAACGTCTCCGGAACGCTCGACCCCGGCGAGCGCGTCGAGCTGCTCTTCGACCGGCCGCTCGGCACGGGCACGGGGGCGGCATGGGTGATGCCGGTCTACCTGGAGCTCAACATCGACGCCGACCAGTCGGGCCAGATCGGCGACTACCGCGGCGAGGTCGGCTCGCGGGATCCCGTCGTCGCGACCTCTGCGGAGCCGGTGCCGCCGGGCGGCTTCAACTACAGCGGCTTCACGCGCAAGGGTGCCTTCGGGTGGCCGCTCCCGTACTCGGTCCCCGCCGGGACGCGCCTGCACGTCGACTTCCGCGACCAGGGCCGCGTCGGCGAGCCGGTCATCGCGCCGGACGGCCGCGCGCCGAACCTCGACGTGGTCGGCGAGCTGCGGGTCAAGCCGTAGTCAGGGCTCGCGGGAGAGACCGAGCCGCTTGCGGAGGGCGCGGTTGGAGAAGAGGCGGGCGCGGTTCGAATAGTCGTCCGCGCGACCGACCTTCTCGTAGCCGCCGAAGAGCAGCAGGCCCCAACCGGGGACGTCGATCATCGTCGCGCCGGTCGTCGGTGGAGGCGGCGCGAGCAGATCCTCCAGCTCGATCCAGCCGCGGGGCCCGAGAGCGAACGTCTCGGCTGCGTAGGAGCCGCTGCTGCGCTTGCCCGTCGTTCGCACGACGACCTCCGGCCCGGACGCGTAGGCCATCGCGAGCCGCGTTCTGGCCCAGCCGTCGTCGCCCGGCGCCTCCCAGCTCGCGGTCGAGGTGGCGGGATCGATCGTCGCCGTGCCGCCGAGCGCCTCGGCGAACGTCGGGTCGAAGCTCTCGCCGCCGAACCACACGAGGCCGTCGCGGGCCGACCAGGTCATCGCGCCGGCCGCCAGCACGGCCAGCTTCGGATCGGGCGAAACGACGACCCGGCTCGCCGACCAGCCCGACCCGTCCCAGCGCCACAGCTGCCACGGCTCGAACGAGCCGGGGAGCGCGGGATTCGCCGCTGGAGATTGGCCGCCGAGGACGTACACGGCCAGTCCGTCGGAGGCCGCCGCGAGGTTGCGCCGGAGGCCCGGCGCCTCCGGTGAAGGGCCCATCGAGGGCGCGGCCAGCGGCTCGAAACAGCCGCCGTCGCTGGCCCAGATACGCCCCTCGAACTCCGCATCGTCCGCGCCCCAGCCACCGATCGCGACGAAGCGCGCCAACTGCGGGTGCCAGACGACCGCGTGCGCGGTCACGCTCTGCTCCGAGGCGCAGCCCTCGATGGGACGCCAGTCGATGCGCGGCCCGGTGATCGTATCGACGAGGGCGAAGGTGAAGCTCCGCAGCGGCCCGGGCTTCGGCGGGGGGCCCTGCTCCCCTCCGTGGAGCACACCCCGCGAGAGCGTCGGACTCCACGCGAGCCCTCCGTACGCGCGCTTCTCCGGGACCACCGCCTCGTCGCGCGCGGCGAGGTCGACGAAACCGGCGATGGACTCGAGGCAACGGTCGCCGCACGCATTGGTCGCGCCCAGCCCGAGCGTCGCGCAGTCGTCGACGCAGGTGCAGGTTCGCACGTGGAGGCATCGATCGACGCGGAAGCCGGAGACGACGCCCGCGCAGAGCTCCTCGTCCGGCTCACCTGCGCAGGGACAGACGATCGGCGTCCCGCAACCATCGTCTCTCTCGGTCGCGTCGAAGATCCCCGCGCACGCCTGCTCCTGGCTCTGCGGCGCACAGATCTCGACACAGGCACCGCTGCGGCACGTCCCGGTGCCCGGGCAGTCGGCGTCCTCTTCGCAGCCCGCCTCGTCTCCGCCCAGCAGGAAGCAGCCAGAGCCGGAACCCAGCAGCAGCGCCGCCACTGCCCACTTCACGGCGGCCTCCCGCCCATCCCCCACGGATCCCGCAGCCCGAGCAGCTCACGCGCCTCGTCCGGCGTCGCCGGCTCGCGGCCGATGTCCCGGGCGAGCCGCACCGCCTTCTCGACGAGCGCCCCGTTGTGCGGCGCCAGTTGTGTGCCAGCGGCGTCGAGATAAAAGTTATCTTCGAGCCCGACCCGGATGTTTCCGCCATGGACGAGCGCGGTGGCGACCATGCGCCACTGGTCGCGGCTGATCGCGATGACCTCCCAGTGGCTGCCGCGCGGGATCGAGTCGCGCATACGGACGACGTTCTCCGGCTCTGCGGAGATCCCGCCGAGCACGCCCACGACGAAGGAGTACTGGACCGGCGGCAGCAGCAGCCCCATGTCGATCAGCGGCTCGGCGCTCGTCACGTGGCCCAGATCGAAGCACTCGAGCTCCGGCTTGACGTTGGCCTCCCTCATCGCGACCAGATACCTGCGGATGTCCTCGAACGGGTTCTGAAACATGAACTCGAAGACGAAGTCCTTCCGCTTGGGTGAATACTTCGCGTAGTTCATCGTGCCCATGTTGAGCGCGCCCATCTCGGGCTTCACCTGCCGGATGTGCTCGACGCGCTCCTCCATCGGGCCCATCCCGCCCGTGGAAAAGTTCACGATGATCGGGCAGCAGGCGTTCACCTCCTGCTTGATGCGTCGAAAGACGTCGACCGACCAGGACGGCGAGCCGTCGTCCTCGCGCGCGTGGATATGCACGACGGCGGCGCCGGCGTCGTACGCGCGCTTCGCCTCCTGCGCGATCTCGACCGGCGTGTACGGAATTCCGGGGTGCTGCGCGCGGTTCGCGATGGCGCCGGTCAGCGCGCACGTCACGATCACCTTGTCTCTGGACCCCACCTCAGCGCCCCTTCCACTGCGCCGGGCGCTTCTCGAAGAACGCCGCGATGCCCTCGCTCGCGTCCTCCATCATCGAGTTGATCGAGAGGTTCGCGGCGAGCCCCTCCATCGCCGGCCCGATCGCGACGTCCTCCGCGGCGTAGAAGGCGCGCTTGCCGAGCTTGAGCACCGCGGGGCTCTTCGCCGCGAGCTCCTCGGCGAACGTCTGGGCGTCGGCGCGCAGCGTCGCCATCGGCACCACGCGGTTGATGATCCCGAGCGCCTTCGCCTCCACGGCGCCGAACTTGCGACCGGTGAGACACAGCTCGAGCGCCTGCTTGCGTCCGACGTGGCGCACGAGCACGGCGATCACCTGGTACGGGAAGAGCCCGACGTCGATCTCGGGCAGCCCGAACCGGGCGTCGTCGGAGGCGATCGCGAGATCGCAGCCGAGCACGAGCCCCAGGCCGCCGGCGAGGGCCCAGCCGTTGACGCACGCGATGACCGGCTTGGAGCAGTTCTGCAGCTTCAGCAGGGTCTGGCCGTAGAGCCGCCGGCCGTCATGCCCGCCGAGGAAGCCGCCGTCCGCGTCCGGGAGCGCGAGCGCGCCGCCGGCCGAGAACGCCTTCTCCCCCGCGCCGGTCAACACGATCGCGCCCACGCTGGCGTCCGCCTCGGCCGCGGCGAGCTGCGCGCCGAGCGCGTGCAGCACCTCCGCCGACAGCGCGTTGCGCGCGTCGGGCCGGTTGATCGTCAGCCAGCGGACGCGCCCCTTCGACTCCAGCTCCAGGATCTCAGCTCCCACGCCTGCCTCCGGTCCGCGCGGCGACGCCGCCCAGGAAGGTATGCACCGCCGTCTGCTTCGCGCGCTCGACGTCCTCGTGCCGGCTCGCGTCGAGGTGACCGAGCACGAGCGCCGTGAGCAGGATCTCCACCGTGCCGAAGAGCACGCACGCCGCCAGGAACGGATCCGTGCCCGGCTGCAGCTCGCCCCGCTTGCTCGCCCGCGTCAGCAGCGTCGAGGTGAGGCCGATGGCCTCCTCGAACGGCGTGCGCTTCTGCGAGTCGCGGAAGGCGGGGCTGCGCGCGACCTCGAGGATGAGCACGCGCATGCCGCGCGGATCGTGGTCGTAGGCGTCGAAGGCGTAGGCGACGATCGCCTCGACCTTCTCGGGCAGCGGCAGATCGGCCTCGCCGAGCGCGCGCAGGCGATCCGCAAACCTGCGCCAGCCCTCCGCGAAGACCTCGTGCAGCAGCTCGTCCTTGTTGTGGAAGTAGTGGTAGACGAGGCCGTACGCGACGCCGGCCTCCTTCGCCACGTCCGCGATCCGGCAGCCGTGGTAGCCCTTGCGCGCGAAGACCGCGACGGCCGCCTTGAGGATCGAGCGGCGCCGGTCGGCCGCCGGGCCCGCGCCCTCCGCCACCGCCTCGATCGCCCGCTTTGCAGCCGCGCGTGCCACGAGGGCCTCCGATTGACTTTCGAGTCAGTCGGTCTAGGTCGCGGTCGACGGGCCGTCAAGGCGCGCTACAGGAGCCCGCCGAGGTCGAGGCCGAGGAAGAGATCCGGCGTCTCTTCGCCGCGGCGCAGCGCGGCGGACAGCTCTGCGGTGAGGCAGTCGCAGTCGCTCTTCCAGCGCACCCCGGCGGTCTGCTGCAGCAGTTCGTCGATCGTGAAGAGCCAGAGCGCGTCGTAGCGGAGCGAGACGCCGTGACCGAGCACGAGCGTCGCGCCGCCGCCCGCCTGGTGCAGCGCTGCAGGCAGCGCCTCGCCGGGCGCGTCGATCGCCACCAGCGCGTCGGGGACCGCCCGCAGCCGCGTCGCGCCGCCGGTCGCCGCGCGCCGCCACCCGAACCGCAGGCGATCGCCCCGCTCGTCGCCGAGCTCGCCGTCGAGCCGCAGCTCGTCGGGGCGGCCGGCCTCGTCGGTCACCGCGCGCAGGCCGAGCCGGGAGGGCCCGAGGCTCGCGCCGGCGTCGAGGAACGGGAAGGTATGCGCATCGTCCCCGAGCCGGCGGAGCGCGCCGGTCTGCAGCCGCAGGCCCGGCAGCGCCGCGCCCGGCAGGTCGAGCCGCTGCACGAGCGCGGCGGAGAGCTGCGTCGAGGCGCGCTCCGGCGCCCGATCGAGCTCGTCATACGGGAGGCGTGGCGGCGCCTGCGTGGCGCCGGGCCAGAGCCGGACGAGCTGCAGCTCGGGGCCGATCCGGTGGCGCAGCGAAGGCGCCGCGCCGCCGAAGGTCCGCTCGGCCATGCTGCCGGCCTTGAGGGCGGCGAACGCCCACGTCGCGTGGCCCGCGCCGCCGTCGTCGTAGCCGTAGAACGCGCCGCGCGCGCCGGCGGTCGCCTCGAGCGTCGCAAACCGGCTGCGGAGCGCATCGAGCCGGAGCGTCGGGCGCAGCGTGAGGCGCGTGACGCCGCGCGCCTCGCCGGGATCGAGGCGGCCGTCCCCTTCGCCGGCGTCCGGCCCGACCCAGCCGCGATCGCCGGGCCCGAGGCCATCACGCCCCTCGTCCGCGCCGCCGGAGAGGCCCTCCGGGGCAAACCTGCCCACGCCGCCCGCGACGGTCAGCAGCGCAGGGCCGAGCGAGAGCGCCGGCAGATCGAGCGAGAGCGCCGGCACGCGCTGCAGCGTGCGGCGCGCGCCCTCGCCGAAGAGCTGCGGCGGATCATCGGGCAGCACCGCGGGCAGCGGCTGATCAGGCAGCGGCTGCACGGCGCCGCGGAGATCCTGCAGCCAGCTCCCGCCGAGCGTGACCAGCGCCGGCTCCGTCCGCCAGGCGACGTGCGCGGTCGAGCGGAGCCCCTGCGCGGTGCGCTGCGTGACGTCGTCCGTGAAGTCCTGCAGCCAGGAGCGGTGCGAGACGATCGAGAGCGCGACGTGATCGGTGAGGCCGCCGCCCCAGGCGTCCTCGAGCCCCAACTGGGCGTTGATGCGATCGGGGGCCCGCTCCCGCGCGCCGAGCTCGCGCGCGTAGGCGAGATACGCGCGCCCCTTGGAGCCCTCCCGCGGCGCCCAGCGCAGCTCGCCAGCGGCCCGCGGCCCCTGGAAGACCGTGTCGTCCGCGGCCGCGCCGCCGTAGCCGCCCGCGGCGATCGTCGCGTCCCAGCTGCGGTGCAAGGCCCAGAAGAAGGGCTGCTCGTAGGAGGCGCCGCGGCGGCCGGACCAGCCGAGCGTCGGGACCAGCAGGCCTGTCTTTCGGGGAGACAGAGGGAGCGAGAGCCAGGGCAGCCAGCCGGCGGGGACGTCGCGCACCCGCAGCGTCGGGCCGTCGAGCTCGAGCGCGTCGTCGGGCGTCACGCGCGCCTCGGAGGCGTGCATCGACCAGAGCGGGACACCGTCGTCGCAGTCGCAGGGCGTCACCGCGGGCGCGGCGGCGGTGTAGCTGCCGTCGGGGGCGCGCTCGATGCGGGCGGAGCGAAGATCGAGCGCGTTCTCGCCGAGCGCGGCGAGCGTGGCGACGTCGGGGGTGGCGAGCAGCGCCGGCTCGTCGAGCGGCCCCTTCTTCTGAAACAGCGCCGCGCCCTGCAGCGTCAGGCGCTGCGTGCGGACGTCGAGCTGCACGGCGTCGGCGCGGGCGGCCCACGGCGGCGCGACGAGCACGAGGCCGCCGTCCGCTGCGCCGAGGCCCGTCGCCGGATCGAACCGCAGGCGCTCGGCCCGCAGGCGGAGCGTGCCGACCGCGAGGCGGACGTGGCCCTCGGCGAGGACGACCCCGTCGGGCTCGCGCACGAGGCGATCGGCCTCGATCGTGACGGGGGTGTCGTCCGCCGGGGCGACCGGCAGAGCGGCGAGCAGCAAGGAGCAGAGGAGCGCGGGCGTCAAGGCGCGCGCATCGTAGCCGACGCCGTGCGGCGCGCCGCCCCGCCTCCCCGGAATTCGGCGCGGCGCCGGCCGCGTCCCGCCGAGGCGCGTGGGCGCCGGACCGCGCGGCGCGGACGACGGCCCGCGCGCGCTGACCCAAGCGCCCGGAATCGGCGGAGAACGGGGGCTGGCATGACCGTCGCAACCACTCCTCGCGGAGCGCCTCCCCCACCGCTCCGCAGGAGTCCCCGCCGATGTGCCCCGCCCGCGCCCCCTCCCCCCGTCGTTCCGTCGCCCTGATCGCCCTCCTCGCGGCCGTCGCCTGCGCCGAGTCGCTCCTCTCCTCGCCAGCGCCTCGAGAGGGCGGCGGCGGCGGCGCCGGCCCGGCACCGGAGGACGTCAGCGCCGTGTTCCTCGGGCCGTCCGAGGTCGCGTCGCTCCCTCCCGCGCGCGCGCCGCCCGCGCCGTCGCCGGGCGACGAGCCGCCGCCCGCGCGCGCGCTGCTCGGCCTCTCCCACGACGAAGGCGCCTGCGCGCTCGGCGCAGGGGTGCACCTCGAGGAGGCAAAGCTGCACGAGATCGCCGGCGCCCGAGAGGCCCAGCTCGACGCGCTGCGGCGCGCGATCTACGACGCCCCCGCCGCGCTCGAGCCGGTCGTGCAGCTCGCGAAGGCCGCCGGCCGCGCCCGCGACCTCGAGCTGGCCCGCAGCGCCTACGCGCTCTGGATGGCGACCGAGCCGCGCGACGCCCGACCGGTCGCAGCGCTTGCCGCGCTCGAGCTGCAGCACGGCGCGCCGGACGCGGCTCGGACGCTGGCCGCGCTGGCGATCGCGCGCGACGGCCGCCACGCGCCGGCCTACCGCGTCCTCGGCACCCTCCGGCTGCGCGAGGGCGAGCTCGCGGCCGCCGCCGCCGCCCTGCAGAGCGCCGTGGAGCTCGACCCGAGCGACGCCGGCGCGTTCAACACGCTCGGCCTCGTCCACCTCAAGCAGGGCGCCTGGGAAGAGGCGCTCGCGGCGCTGACGGCTGCAGAGCTGCTCCG
>CAYHCR010000086.1:0-8933 GCA_964354895.1 uncultured Myxococcales bacterium
CCCGCGGAACGGCACGCGCGCACGGGCGTCGTCGAACGAGACGAGCTCACACGCGTCGTGCTCGCGCGGATCGAGGCGCGGCGTGAAGCCCTGCGGAGCCTCCGCGACGAAGGCGTGCTCGCGGTAGAAGAGCGGCGCCGCGCCGGGCGCTCCTCCACGCACGAAGGCGTGGACGCAGGGGATCGCACGCACGCTCGCCGCGAGCCCGGTCTCCTCGAGGAGCTCCCGCGCGGCAGCGGCCTCGGGCGCCTCGCCCGGCTCGACGTGGCCGGTCGGGAGCTGCCAGAAGCCACCGCGACCGACGAGGCGGCGAAACAGCCAGACGCGGCCCTCCTGTCGCAGCACGAGCGAGACGGAGCGGCGATCGACGTCGCGCTCCTCGGCCACAGAGCCGAAGACGTCGGCGAAGTGGCCCGCGGTCGTCGCCTCGACCTCCTCCCTGGATACACGCACACCTTCCTGCATGAGGCTCGAGACGCCGCGCTCCGCGATCCCGCACGGCACGATCAGCCGGAAGTGCTGGAGGTTCGTCGTCACGTTGAGCGCGAAGCCGTGGCTCGTGATCCAGCGAGCCAGATGCACCCCGATCGCCGCGATCTTCCGCGCCGCCGGATCCGCCTCCGCGCCCAGCCAGACGCCGGTCCACTTCGGGATGCGTACGCCCGTCAGCCCATACGTCGCGAGCGTGCGGAGCAGCACCTCTTCGAGATCGCGCACGTAGCGGCGGACGTCCTGCCGGTCCGGCTTCAGATCGAGGATCGGATAGCCCACGAGCTGGCCGGGCCCGTGGTACGTCACGTCGCCGCCTCGATCGGTCTCGAACGTCTCGACGCCCTCCTCACGCAGGCGCTCCGCGGACGCGACGATGTTGCGCCCATCCGCGCCACGGCCGAGCGTCAGCACGGGCGGGTGCTCCAGCAGCAGCAGCGTGTCGGGCACGGCGCCCGCGTGCCGCGCGTCGAGGAGCGCGCGCTGCATCGCGAGGCCGTCCTCGTACTCGACCCGCCCGAGCCGCCGGACGATCAGCGGCCGCGTCACGTCGCGGCCCGCTCCTGCGCGAGCGAAGCGAGGCACTCCGCCCGCTGCTCCCGCAGGTGCCAGGGCAGCTCCGCGTAGACATCGTCGAAGAGCGTCTCGACCGCCGGCGGCGGCGCGGCCTCGGCCACCTTGATCGCCTCGTTCACCTCGGCGAGCAGCTCCGCGCGGAGCACCTGCTCCTTCGCGTCGTCCCAGAGCCCGCGCGCGCAGAGCTTCACCCGGAGCGCGTCGAGGGGGTCCCGCCGCCTCCAGACCTCGACCTCGGCCTCGTCCCGGTAGCGCGTCGGATCGTCCGACGAGCTGTGCGCGCCGATCCGGTAGGTCTCGAGCTCGAGGAAGGTCGGCCCCTCGCCCGCCCGCGCGCGCGCGATCGCCGCGTGGGCCGCGTCGTAGACGGCCTCGGCGTCGTTGCCGTCGACCTTGTGCCCCGGCATGCCATACGCGGCGGCCTTCGCCGCATACGTGTCCGAGCGGGACTGCCTCTCACCGCTCGTGCTGATCGCCCAGTGGTTGTTCTGGCAGACGAGCACCACCGGGGCGCGGAACACCGCGGCGAAGTTCATGGCGACGTGGAAGTCTCCCTCGCTCGTCGCGCCGTCACCGGTGAAGCCCATGACGACCGTCGGCTTCCCCTGGAGCTTCGCGCCCCACGCCGCGCCCACCGCGTGCGGCAGCTGCGTGCCGAGGCATGAGCCCCACGAGACCTGGTGCACGCTCGGAGACGCCGGGTGCGAGGGCATCTGGCGGCCCTTCGTCTCGTCCAGCGAATTCCCGAAGACCTGGGCCAGATACGTCACGAGCGGAAAGCCACGCAGGAGCATCGCGCCGGACTCACGGAGCGCCTGTACGACCCAGTCCTCGGGCCGCAGCGCCGCGATCGCCGCGAGGTAGGCCTCCTGGCCCGTGCAGGCCCCGTAGAACCCGACGCGACCCTGCCGCTGCAGCGTCATCATCCGCTCATCGACGGTCCGGATGCGCAGCATCGCGCGGTAGATCCGGAGCGCGAGCTCCGTCGCGAGCGGCGCCGCCATCAGACGAGCTCCGTGAGCAGCAGCTCGGGGCTCGTGACGAACGGCAGCAGGTCATACGCGAAGCGCGCGCCCTCCGCGCCGTCGACGTTGCGGTGATCGAACGCCCAGGAGAGATACATCATGTCGCGCACGACGACCGCGCCGGACTCGTCGACGATCGGCCGCTTCCGCGCCTTGTGTACGCCCATGATCGCCACCTCGGGGTGGTTGATGATGGGTGTCGCGAACAGGCCCCCCTGCGCGCCGAGGCTCGTGATCGTGAAGGTGCCGCCCGAGACGTCGGCGGTCGTCAGTCGACGGCCGCGCGCGGCCTCCGACAGCCGCGCCAGCTCGCGCGCGATGTCGCGCATGGAGAGCCGATCCGCGCCGTGGAGCACCGGGACCACGAGGCCCTCGTCGGTCGCGACCGCGATGCCGAGGTTGTATTCGCCGCGCAGCACGAGCTCCTGCTTCTCCTCGTCCATGTTTGCGTTGCAGCGCGGGTTTTTCTTCAACGCCGCGACGGTCGCCTTCACGAGGAAGGGCAGCAGGCTCAGCTTCTCGCCCGTGGCCGCGAGCTTGCGGTTCACCTCCTCACGCACCGCGAGCAGCCGCGTCGCGTCGACCTCCTCGACGAAGTGGTAGTGCGGCGCCGACTGCTTGGAGCGGCGGAGGTTCTCGGCGATCTTCCTGCGCAGGCCGCGGATCGGGATTCGCGTGTCGCCCGCCGCAGGAGAGAGCGCAGCCGCCTTCGGAGGCGAGGCCGGCCGGGCCTCGCCGCCGCCACGCTGGAACGCCTCCAGATCGCTCTTGGTCACGCGCCCCTGCGGACCGGTCCCGGGCACGGCCGCGAGGGCCACACGGAGCTCGCGCGCCATGCGTCGGACGACGGGCGTGGCGAGCACGCGCTCCGCGACCTCGGCGGGCGCTGCGGCAGGGGCGCCGGCGGCGGGCGCGGGCGCGGGCGAGACGTGATCCCCCGGCGTCGCGGTGATCCCGGCGCCGAGCTCCAGCGTGACGAGCACGTGGTGCACCTGCGCCGACGTCCCCTCGGCGCCGTGGGTGCTGACCACCTTGCCGGCCTTCGGCGACGGGATCGTGACGGTCGCCTTGTCGGTCATCACCTCGACGAGCGGCTGGTCCTCGACGACGACGTCGCCCGGCTTGACGAGCCACTTGACGATCTCGCCCTCGACGACGCCTTCCCCGATGTCCGGCAGCTTGAACTCGAACGTGGCCATGTCTCGCTCTCTCTGGATCAGGCGACCGGTCTCAGGCGATAAAACGGGCGACCTCGCGGAGGCCCTGCAGGATGCGCGGCGCGCGCGGCAGATACTCGTCGTCGAGGGTGTAGGGGAACGGCGTGTCCCACCCGGTGACGCGCTTCACGGGCGCCTCGAGGTGGACGAAGCAGCGCTCGTGTATGAGCGAGGAGAGCTCCGCGCCGAAGCCGCAGGTGCGCGGCGCCTCGTGCACGATCACCACGCGGCCGGTCTTCTTCGCCGACCGGACGATCGCGTCGATGTCCACCGGCCAGAGCGTGCGCAGATCGAGCACGTCGCACTCGATCCCCTCCTTCGCGGCGAGCGCGGCGGCCGGCGCGATCTCATGCATCATCGCGCCCCAACCGATCACCGTGACGTGGCGCCCTTCGCGCACGAGGGCGGCCTGCTCGAGCGGCACCGTGTAGTCGCCCTCGGGGACCTCCCCGCGGCTCGCGCGGTAGACGCGCTTGGGCTCGAGGAAGAGGACGGGGTCGGGCTGGCGCAGCGCCGCGAGCAGCAGGCCCTTCGCGTCGTACGGGTTCGAGGGGACCACGACCTTCAAACCCGAGACATGAATGAAGAGCGCCTCCGGCGACTGAGAGTGGTAGTGGCCGCCCTTGATGCCGCCGCCGTAGGGCGTGCGGATGACCATCGGCGCCGTGTACCCACCGCCGGAGCGGTAGCGCAGCTTCGCGAGCTCCGAGACGATCTGGTCGTAGGCCGGAAAGATGAAGTCGGAGAACTGGATCTCCGGGACCGGGCGAAGGCCGGACATCGCCAGACCGATGGCGGTGCCGATGATCCCCGCCTCGGAGAGCGGCGTGTCGATGACGCGATCCGGGCCGAACTCCTCGACGAGGCCGAGCGTCGCGCGGAAGACCCCGCCAAACCTGCCGATGTCCTCGCCGAGGACGACGACGGTCGGATCGCGCCGCAGCTCGATCTTCAGCGCGTCGTTGACCGCCTGGATGATGTTCAGCTCGGGCACGGGTCGTCCTCAGGCCGGGCCGACGGGCCGGCGTTCCTTCACGAGGCCGGCGACGAAGAGCTCGGCGGCGCGGTACGAGCTGCGCACGAGCGGCCCCGAGGCCACATACAGAAAACCGAGCTCCTCGCCGACGTGCTTCCACCTGGCGAAGCGCTCGGGGGAGACGTATTCGACGACGGGCAGGTGCCAGTCGGACGGCCGCAGGTACTGGCCGAGCGTCACCACGGAGACCCCGACCGCGCGCAGCTCATGCATCGTCTGCAGCACCTCGTCGTCGCGCTCCCCGAGGCCGAGCATGATCGAGCTCTTGGTGTGGACCTCGGGGAAGCGCCGCTTGATCGCCGCGAGCACGCCGAGCGACTGCCGGTAGCCGGCGCGCCGGTCCCGCACCTCGGGCGTGAGGCGCTCGACCGTCTCGATGTTGTGCGCGATCACCTCGGGGCCGGCGACGCCGATCACCTCGAGCAGATCGGTCCGACCCGTGAAGTCCGGGATCAGCACCTCGACCAGCGTCTCCGGCGAGCGCGTCTTGAGCTCGCGGATGCAGCTCGCGAAGTGGCCGGCGCCCTGGTCGGGGAGATCGTCGCGGTCGACGCTCGTGACGACCAGATAATGGAGCTTCAGCCTCGCGACCGCCTCGGCGAGGTTCTTCGGCTCCGCGGGATCGAGCGGCGGCGGCGTCTTCTCCGCGGCGATGTGGCAGAAGCGACAGCCGCGCGTGCAGACGTCGCCCATCACCATGACGGTGGCGGTCCCGGCGCTCCAGCACTCGCCCAGGTTCGGGCAGCGCGACTCCTCGCAGACCGTGTTCAGCGAGAGGCCATGGATGGTGCTCTTCACGCCCTCGAACACGGGGCCGCTCGGCAGCCGGACCTTGAGCCAGTCCGGCTTCGGGAGCTTCGGCGCCTTCGAGTTGGCGCCTTCGCGGCCGAAGAGCTTGCTGGCCGGGACGTCGATGGACATGTTTGCGCTCCTTACATGTGGAGCGGGTGGCCGTTCGTCGCGTGCGCCGCCTCACCCATGATCTCGGAGAGCGTCGGGTGCGGGTGGATCGTCTTCTCGACGTCCTCCGTCGTCGCCTCGAGCCGCAGCAGCGCGCTCGCCTCGGCGATCAGGTCCGTCACGCGCGGGCCGATCATGTGTACACCGAGGATCTCGTCGTATTTCTTCTCTGCGACGATCTTCACGAAGCCGATCTTCTCGCCGAGGATGCGCGCCTTGCCGTTCGCGCTGAACGGGAAGGTGCCGGTCTTCACGTCGTAGCCCTTCGCGCGGGCGGCCTTCTCGGTGAGCCCGACGCTCGCGACCTCGGGCGACGAGTAGGTGGCCCCCGGGCAGCGGTCCGTGCGGAGCGGCTCCGGCTTGCGTCCGAGCAGCGCGTCGATCGCGTGGAGCGCCTCCGCCGTCGCCATGTGCGCGAGCATCGGCGTCGGGATCACGTCCCCGATCGCCGAGACATTCGGCTCGGTCGTGCGCAGGTCCGCGTCGACGGGCAGGAACCCGCGCGCGTCGGGCTTGATGTTCGTCGTCTCGAGGCCGATCCCCTCGGTGACGGGCCTGCGCCCGATCGCCGAGAGCAGCAGCTCGGCCTCGAGCACCTCGGTCGTGCCGTCCTTGCGCGTGACGGTCGCCTTCACGCCGTTCTGCAGCCGCTCGAGCCCGGAGATCTTCGACTCGAGCAGGAAGCCGATCTTGCGAAGGCGATACGCCTTCTCGATCTCCTTGCTCACGTCTTCGTCCTCGATCGGCAGCAGGTGCGGCTGCAGCTCGACGATCGTCACCTTCGTGCCGAAGGAGGCGAAGACCGACGCGAACTCCATTCCGACCGCGCCGGCGCCCGCGACGATCATCGAGGCCGGGACGTGCTCGAGCTCCAGGATCTGGTCGGAGTTGAGGACGACGCGACCGTCCGACTCGAGCCCGGCGAACTCCCGGACGACCGAGCCGGTCGCGATGACCAGATGTTTGTAGAGGATCTCCTGGGGTCCGGCGTCGCCGGTGACGCTGAGCTTGCCGGGGCCCGCGAGCCGGCCGAAGCCGTGCACCACCGTGATCTTGTTCTTCTTCATCAGGAAGCCGATGCCGCTGACCGAGGCGTCGATGATCTTGTTCTTGCGACCGAGCACGCCCTTCATGTCGACGACGGGCTTGCCCGGGAGCGTGATGCCGTGGTCCGCCGCGTGGCTGAACTCGGTGAACAGCTCTGCGGAGTGGAGCAACGCCTTGGTCGGGATACATCCCACGAGCGTGCAGGTCCCGCCGAGGCGCTTCTGCTTCTCGATGAGGACGGTCTTCTGGCCGCCCTGCGCCGCGTGGATCGCCGCCGCATAGCCACCGGGACCGCTGCCGAGCACTGCCACGTCGTACACGTCTGCCAAGGAAGCCTCCGGAGCGCCGTTCGGGCGGCGGTACGTAACGCCCGACCCCTCGAACGGTCAAGGATGGAAGGGCCGACCGACGCGACGCGTCAGCGACCGGCGCTTGGGAGCCCGAACCCGGCCAGCGAGGTTCGCGCCGACGCCGCTCTTGGGTAGGCTCCCGCGCCATGAACGTGCGCGACGGCTTCGTCCCGACCATCGGTGAGACGCCCCTGATCAAGCTCCGCCGGCTCTCCGAGGAGACCGGCTGCACGATCCTGGGCAAGGCCGAATTCCTCAACCCCGGTGGCTCCGTGAAGGACCGCGCGGCGCTGGCGATCGTGCTCGACGCGGAGAAGCGCGGGGCGCTGCAGCCCGGCGGCGTGATCGTGGAAGGCACCGCCGGCAACACCGGGATCGGCCTGACGCTGGTCGGGAACGCGCGCGGCTATCGCACCCTCATCGTGATCCCGGAGACGCAGAGCCAGGAGAAGAAGGACGCGCTGCGGCTCGCGGGGGCGACGCTCTACGAGGTGCCGGCGGTCCCGTACCGGAACCCGAACAACTACGTGCACGTCGCGATGCGGCTCGCCGAGCAGCTGCAGAAGAGCGAGCCGGACGGGGCGATCTGGGCCCAGCAATTCGACAACGTCGCCAACCGGCAGGGCCACTACGACACGACCGGACCCGAGCTCTGGGCGCAGACGGACGGAGCGATCGACGGCTTCGTCGCCGCCGTGGGCACCGGCGGCACGCTCGCGGGCGTCGCGGCGGCGCTCCGGGAGCGGAAGGCGTCGGTGAAGATCGCGCTCGCCGATCCGCCGGGCGCGGCGCTGCACTCGTTCTTCACGACGGGCGAGCTGAAGGCCGAAGGGAGCTCGATCACCGAGGGCATCGGGCAGGCGCGCATCACGAAGAACCTCGAGGGGCTGAAGGTCGATTTTTCCTGGCAGATCCCGGACGTCGAGACGGTGCAGATGGTCTTCCGGCTCGTCGCGGAGGAGGGGCTCGTGCTCGGCAGCTCCTCGGGGATCAACCTCGTCGGCGCGGTGCGGCTCGCGCGCGAGCTCGGCCCCGGCCACACGATCGCGACGATCCTCTGCGACTCCGGCGCGCGCTACGCCTCGCGCCTGTTCAACGCGGAGTTCCTGCGGAGCAAAGCGTTGCCGGTCCCGGCGTGGCTGCAGGGCGCCCGGCCGGTGCTGCCGGACGGTGCGATCGTGATGGTGCCTGCGACCTGACGCCTGCGTTGCCGGACGGCCGCCGTTGCGTTGCGTTACGGCCGCCGCGCCGGCTGCCCTCCCCCGCCCTTCTTCGGCGGGGCCTTCGGAGGCGCCTCGGGGCCGAGCTCGTCGTCGAGCTCCGCGAGCGCCATGAAGAGCTCGTCCGTCTCGAAGCCGGCGTCGCGGGCCGCCTTCAGCGCGGTCCGTGCGTCTGCGGCGCGGCCCAGGTCGCGCAACGCGAAGCCGTACACCGCCCGGGTGTACGCGGACGGAGCCTCCGCCGCGAGCGCGCGCTCGAGCTCGACCACCGCGAGCGCGTTGCGATCGTTCTCCCAGAGCCACGTGCCGTAGCCCGCCTGCCACGCGGGATCGGCCCTGGCGAGCGCGGCGTAGACCGCCTGTGCGTCGTCGAGCTGGTCGTCTTCCTCGTACAGCTTGAGCAGTTGCTCGGCGCGGCGGGCGTCGGTCGGATCGAGGTCGAACGCGGTCCGCAGCTCGGCGATCCGATCGAGCTTGCGCGCGCGGCGCTCGACCTCGGCGCGATCGAGGGCCGCTTCGTGGACGACGGTGATCTCCTCGGCGGTGCCCGCCTCGTCGGAGGCGAAGAGCACGTCGCGGTACTGCGCGAAGATCCGCGCGTCGGCCGGGTTGCGCTGGAATTCTCCGGCGAGCCGCTCGCGATCGAGCCGCAGGCCCCGGTCACGGCTGTCGAAGATCTTCCCCGGCGACGTGCCGAAGAGGACCGGCGCGCCGATCGCGCCCGTCAACAGCGCGACGAGGAAGAGCGAGAAGTTTCGCAGGCGTCGGCCACGCGCCGCCCGCTCGTGCGAGCGCTCGTCCGGATCCTCCGGGAGCGGCAGCTCGACGCGGGCGATGACCCTCGTTCGACCGACGAGATCCGCGAGGCTGCGGCCGTCGGGGCGGGCGAGCCCGAGCAGCCCACCTGCGAGCGCCATCCCGACGAGGCCGGCCGAGAGGAAGCCGAAGAACCCGAGGCCGATCGGCGCCGCGACCGAGGCGCGGCCGAGCAGCATGCCGACCAGGCCGACGAG
>CAYHCR010000087.1:0-8912 GCA_964354895.1 uncultured Myxococcales bacterium
TTCGCCGCCGGCACCTTCACCGTCGCCGACGAGGGCGCGCAGTGGCGGCTGCTCTCGGCGGACGCGCTCGTGGTGACCTACACGTCGACCGACGGCGTCGCGCGGCCGAGCTGCGATAACTTCCGGGTCGTCGAGGTCACGGGCGGCGGCGCGCCGGTGCGGATCCTCTCCGACGACGACACCGCCGTGCCGACGGGCTCCTCCCGCTTCGTGCTCGTCGACGTCCCCTCCACGATCGTCGAGACGTTCCGCGACGACGCCAGCGCGACGTGCGACGTCCGGGCGACCTCCCGGGAGGATCAGGTCGGCGTGACGCTCCTGGTCGAGCTGCGCGGCGGACGGCTCTTCGGGACGCTGATCGAACCCACGCTGCAGCTCGAGCTCCCGGCCGGCGATCTCGCGCCGCCCTGAGCGCGCGCCGCCCGATGCTAGCCTCGCGGCCCCGCGCCACCCGGAGCCGCCATGATCATCGACGCCTGGCTGCAGCACCCGACCGGCGCCTTCCTGCGCCACCCGATGTTCGCCTCGCTCCTGCGCTGGCGCGGGATCGAGCCGGCCGAGCTGCCCGACGAGATCGTCGACGACTTCACGCTCTCGGCGCTCGACGACGCGAACGTCTCGCACGCGCTCGTCTCGGCGTGGTGGGGGCCGGCAGGTCCCCTGCTGACGAACGACGACGTCGCGGCGCTCGTCCGCCGGCACCCGCAGCGCTTCACGGGGATCGCGAGCGTGGATCTCCTGCGGCCCATGGAGGCGGTGCGCGAGCTGCGCAGGTGTGTGAACGAGCTCGGGCTGCGGGGCCTGCGGCTGCTGCCCTGGTTGTGGAACCTGCCGCCGAACGACCGGCACTACTATCCGTTGTATGCCGCGTGCGTGGAGCTCGGGATCCCGTTCTGCCTGCAGGTCGGCCACACCGGCCCGCTCGCGCCGAGCGAGCCGGGCCGGCCGATCCCATATCTGGACGAGGTCGCGCTCGATTTCCCCGAGCTGACGATCGTCGGCGGCCACATCGGCTGGCCGTGGACGAGCGAGATGATCTCGCTCGCGACGAAGTACCCGAACGTCTACATCGACACCTCCGCGTACAAGGCGAGCCGCTGGCCGAAGGAGCTCGTCGACTACGCGAAGGGGCACGGGCAGAAGAAGGTGCTCTTCGGCAGCAATTTCCCCATGATCACGCCGCTGGAATGTATGCAGGGGCTCGACGCGCTCGGGTTCTCCGCGGAGGCGAAGGCGCTGTTGCTGGGCGGGAACGCGGCGCGCGTCTACGGGCTGCGCGTCTCCTGACGGACGGCGCCGGCAGGCCGCCGCGCCGCGGGCTATCCTCGCCCGATGCTCCGCACGCTCCCGCTGCTCCTCGCGCTCTGGCTGCCGTCGCCGCTCCCCGTCGCAGAAGGCTTCGCGCCGGACGTCGACGTCGTCTCCCGCCGCGACCACTCCTACGGGCGCTCGGGCTCGCCCGGCGGCCGGGAGGCGACGATGCTCCTGCTCGCGACGATCGCGGCCGATCTCATCGTGCTCGTCGGGTTCCTGCTGGCCGCCTTCTTCGTCGTGCGGCTCGTGAACGGGCGCGTCGAGTCGGCGCTCCTGCGCCCGCCGACCGGCCCGGGCCCGGGCGATCTGAAGCTCCTCGCCTACGCCGCCTCGGCGCTCTTCTGGCCCGCTGCGCTGGGCTTTGGCCTGACGTGGCTCGGCAAGCCGGAGTCGACGCGAGAGGGGCGCGTCTGTCTCTTCCTCGGGATCGCCCACTTCGCGCTCGCGGTGGTCGCCGCGATCGCGATCGTCACCGGCGTCGCGGTCCTCATGCCCGGCTGGCTGCGATGAGCCGCCGCCTCGTGCAGCTCTGCGCCATCCTGCTCGCGCTCGCCGCGTGCAGGGCCGAGCCCGCGCGCGCGGAGGCGCCGGCGAAGCTGCAGGCCGCGGATCGGGCGCTGCGGCGCGAACTGCCCGGCAGGCTCGTCGCGATCGGCGATCTCCACGGCGACGTCGCGGCGCTGCGGCGCGTGCTGCGGCTCGCCGCGCTGATCGACGCGCAGGAGCGCTGGATCGGCGGGACCACCACGCTGGTGCAGACCGGCGATCGGCTGGATCGCGGCGACACCGAGCCGGAGATCCTGACGCTGCTGCGGCGCCTGCAACTCGAGGCGAAGGCGGCGGGCGGCGAGGTGCTCCTGCTCAGCGGCAACCACGAGCTGATGAACGGTAGAGGCGAGCTCAGCTACGCGACGGCGGACGGGCTCGCAGACTTCGGTGGGCGGGAGGGGCGCGCGGCGACCTTCCGTCCCGGCGGGCCGGAGGCGCTGCTGCACGCGGAGGGACCGGTGATCGCGCAGCGCGGCGACACGCTCTTCGTGCACGGCGGGATCCTGCCGGCGCACGTCGTGTACGGGCTCGCGCGGATCAACGACGAGACGCGGCGCTGGTGGCGAGGCGAAGGCCCCTGGCCCGGGGTCCTCGACGCGCCCGACGGCCCGGTCTGGACGCGCCTGCTCTCGAGCGGCACGCCGCCGCCCGAGGCCTGCGCGGCGCTCGGAGAAGTCCTGCAGGCGACCGGCGCGAAGCGGCTCGTCGTCGGCCACACCATCCAGAAGACGGGCCCGACGAGCGCGTGTGACGGCCGGGTCTGGCGGATCGACGTGGGGCTCTCTTCGCACTACGGCGGCGCGCCGGCCGCGCTCGAGCTGAGCGGCGACGCGGCAAAGGTGCTCACCGCCCCGTAGGTCAGCCCAGCGCCTCGCGCAGCGCCGCGACGAACGCCTCCCGCGCCGGCAGCGGCTCCGGCGTGTTCCAGCAGGCCCAGAGCGCGCGATGGAGCTCGGCGCCCATCGTGGCGATGTGGATGGTCCCGCCCTCGGCGAGGCCGCGCACCGCGAGTCGAGGCAGGAACGCGAGCCCGAACCCGATCCGCACGAGCTGCGCGAGCGCGGTGACCTCGGTCGCGCGGCCCGCCCAGGTGACGTGGACCTTGTGTCGGCCCAGAAAATGCTCGACGAGCCGGCCGGTCGGCGAACCTGCCTCGAGGCCCACGAAGCGCTCGCCCTCGAGGTCCTTCGGCTTGATGAGCTTGCGTCCCCAGAGTCGATGGCCCGGGCCGCAGGCGAGCACGAGCGGATCGTCGCCGAGCCGGACCGACTCCGTCGTCGGGGGCTGCTGCGCCGAGGCGATGACGGCCAGGTCCGCGCGACCGTGCTCGAGATCTTCCAGCCCCGCCGTCGAGAGCGCATAGACGAGCGAGGGCCTCACCTGCGGGAAGCGGCGCAAGTAGCCGTCGAGCACCTCGGGCAGCAGGTAGGTCCCGACGCTCGGCACCGTCGCGATCCGCAGCGGACCCGACGGCTCGCTCGAGGTCGCGCGCACCTCGCGCTCGATCTCCGCCACATTTGCGAGCAATTTCTGGGCGCTCGCGATGAGGCGCTGGCCCGCCGCGGTCGCCTCGACGCCGCCGGAGTGGCGCCGCAGCAGGCTCGTGCCGAGCTCCTCTTCGAGCCGCGCGACCTGCACGCTGAGCGTCGGCTGTGAGACCCCCAGCCGCCGCGCCGCCTGGCTGAAGGAGCCCGCCTCGGCGACGGTCAGAAAGTATCGCAACCACGTCAGGTCGATCATCCGCACTCCCCCCGGAGCGGTCGAGTGTATCGGAAGAGGGCCCGCGTCCAAGCGAGCGCGGGCCCTCCGGAGAGTCACCCGCCGGGTCGACCCCTCCGAACGAGAGGCCGGCCCGGGGGCGTCATCGAGCGGGCGCGGGCCCGGGAGCCGGTGCCTCGGCGCAGGAGGACATCGCCGAAGCGTCCGGAGCCGTGCCGTTCGATGGAGGTTCGGCGGCGGGCGGCTCCGCAGGGAGCGCCGCCACCAGCCGCTCGTACTCGAGCGGGTGCTCGTGCTGCAGGCGCTTCGCCGAGATTCGTCCGGTGAGGATCGTCGTGTCGAGCGGGAAGACCTCGGGGCTGAAGATCGCGTTGTAGATGTGCCACGTGACGATGATCAGGAACGCCATCATCGCCTCGTTGCCGTGCATGACCTTCGCGGCCGGGAGCACCTGGCCCGGCAGGAACGGCGCCACCTGAAACACCGCCGTCGGGAACCAGAGCATGAGGCCAGTCACGGTCATCACCACGCCCCCGAGCAGCACGCCCCAGTACTCGAATTTCTGCTTGTAATCGAAGCGGTCGCAGCGCGCGGGGTGGGGCGTGCGGCCAAAGTAGAAGCGGAGGTTGTGCAGCGCGTCCTGGAAGTCCTTGCGGTTGATGATCATCGACGGCCGCCAGCGCCCGGCGGTCATGCCGAAGAGTCCGACGACGACGTGCTGCAGCATGACCAGCGCGAACGCGGCGCCCGCGAAGCGATGGACCCAGCGCGTCTGATCGATGCCGCCGAGGCCGAGGATCACGAACTCCGAGAGGCGGTTGTCGTGAAAGCGCTGCGCGAGCCCGGTGATCACGAGGGTGATGAAGGAGAGCGCGTTGACGTGGTGCTCCAGGAGCCGCAGCGGGTGGAGCCTGCGGATCGTCGCCGGGAGCCGGCTGAGCTTCGTATCCATGACGGCCTCCGGTGGGTCAGCGATGAACGGTGTAGCGCCAGACATGCAGCGCGATCTGGAGCAGCAGGCCGATCATCATGAAGGGGATGAAGATCTTGTATCCGGCGTCGACGGCCCAGACGAGCGAGGCGCGCTTCCACGTCGGCTCGTAGTGCGAGAGCCACGCGTCCGGGAAGCCCTCTTTTGCGTCCGGGTGACATTTCTGGCAACGGTCGATCAGCTTTGCCTTGACCAGCACACCTGCCTCTCCGCGCGTGGTGGCGATGTCGTGGATGCCGTGGCAGTCGGTGCAGACGGCGATGCGTCGCAGGCTCGTGCTGCCCTCTTTGGCGTAGAGCGACGCCGTCGTCCCGTGGAAGTCGTCGAGGTACGAGTCGAGGACCGCGGTCGAGAGCCCATACGTCGCCATGAGCGTCGCGTCGGCGTGGCAGCGGCCGCAGGTCTCCGGCGAGCGGTTGGCGAAGTCGGCCGTGCTCGGGTCGGCGATGTCGTGGGCGCGGTGGCAGTCCGCACAGACCGGCACGTCCTGGCTCTCGCCGTCGAGCAGCGCCGCGCCATGCACGCTCTTCGCGTACGTGGCGTAGACCTCCTCGTGGCAGCGCTCGCAGCGGCGCGCGCTCAGGAGCTTCTCCTGCGATCCGGCCGCGGTGCCGTGGGCGCCGTGGCAGTCGACACAGGTCGGCGCCTTCGGATCGCCCTTCATCGTCTGCTCGAAGTGGATGCCCTCGAGCGTGCGCGTGTATTTGTCGAAGTGGCAGCCCTTGCACGAGTCGGCCTTCGCGGCCGTGAGCGCCCGGGCGTCGGCGAACTCGGTGATCGGGTGCTTGTCGGGGCCGAAGCCGTCGTGGCACTCGACGCACTCGAGCGTCTCATGCACCGAGCGCACGAGCTCGTCGGTGTCGACCTGCAGCGGGACGAGCGAGCCGTCGCCGAGGCGCTTGTTGAGCCGGTGCTGGTGGCAGCCCATGCAGCCGACCTTCTCGTCGATCCGCGCGACGTCGTGGCCGCCGTGGCAGTCCATGCAGAGCTGTCCGTCGAGGCCCTCGAGCATGCGCCCGTGGATGCCCTCCGGCTCGTGACACTCGCCGCCGCAGGCCTTGCTGACCTCGACCTGCAGCGCGCGCTCGTCGACGAAGGTCCGGCCGTGATGTTCCCTGGCCTCGTAGCCCTCGTGGCAGTCGACACAATCGAGCTTCTTGTGGGGTGACTTCGCGAGCGGCCGCGGGTCGACGTCGACCGGCACCTGCTCGCCGTCACCGAACGTCGTGGTGTGGCCGCTGTCGGTGTGACACCGCAGACATTCCTCCGTCGCGGCGGCGCTCCAGGGGAGCAGGGCCATCGCGAGCAGGCTCGCGATGGCCGTCGGGTTCGGGTGCATGGCGTGGCCCCATTGGCTGCGGGAGGGTGGGGCTACGCCTGCGTCCCACCGCCATCCTTCGGCGCGGGGGGCGCCACCTCGGGCTCCTTCGTCTCCGGCGTCGCCGCGTCCGCCTTCTTCTCGTCGGTCTGCTTGCCGAGCAGGTAGGCCTCGCTCAGGCGCCAGTTGAAGGTCGCGGCGGAGCCGACGCTCTCGCTCAGGCCCGAGAAGAGGGCGCGCGCGCCGAGCTCCAGCACCGCAGCGATCGCGATGAAGGGGAGGAAGAGGGCGAAGAGCAGCCCGGCGATCGGCGAGAGAAGCAGGACGACGAAGGTCGGGAGGCGGGTGAACGTCTGTTCTCCGTCCCCGGGCAGGCGGCCTTCGCGCTCCATCGAGACGCGCTCGCCGCTGTAGAGGTCCCAGTACTCGCCCGCTGCCACGTTCTGTCCGCTCTGGAAGGTGATGGCCATGACGTCCTCCTGGTGTTGGGGTGCTGCGCACCTCGTGGTCCCCGGCCGGCCGCCGGAGCTATTTGTAGAGTACACCTGCCGCGTCATCGCGCAATAGGGAGTCTCTATGGGTGCGGGGTCGGATCGGGGCGGGTCGCGCGTGCCCGGGGCCGAGGTGGGCGGGACGGCGCTTTCCAAACTACAGTCCCGCCGATGCTGGCAGCTGCGCTCGGGAGCTCGGAGTGGGCCGCGACCTGGCCTGCCGCCTGGGCGCTGCAGGCGCTGGCGCTCGCCGTCGTCGCGCAGTTCGTCGTCGAGGCCGCGATCGCGACGTTCGGCGTGAAGAACCCGCTCGACTGCTACCGGCTCCGCCTCGCGGTGCTCTTCGCGCCGATCGTCCTGCCGCCGCTCGCGCAGCTCGTCGATCCGTCGCGCGGCTCGTTCTATTTCCGGCTGGACGTCGCGCTGCTCGACGTCGCACGGCTCGCCGATCTGACGCTCGTCGGGCTGCCGATCGGCCTCGGCGTGCTCGCGCTCTTCGTGCTCGTCACCTCGGGGATCGTCGTCCGCCAGGAGCTCTGGCCGGTCCTGCGCCATCGGCGCAGCGCGTGGGACGCCACGCTCGAGCCCGCGCCGCCCGCGATCGAGGCCGCGTTCCGCGCGCTCTCTGAGCGTGCAGGTGTGCGGGCGATCCCGCTGCAGGTCGTCCGGAGCGACGCGCCGGTCAGCTTTGCCACCGCGCGACCGACGCTGGCGATCGTGATCTCGACGGGGCTCATCGCGCGGCTCGATCCGGAGGCGCTGCAGGCGGCGCTCGCGCACGAGCTCGCGCACGTGCTGCGACGCAGCAGCCGCGTGACGACCGCGCTGTATGCGGTGCGCCTCGCGACCTTCTTCAGCCCCGTCTCGCTGCTCGTCTTCCGGCGGCTCCTGCTCGACGAGGAGCACGTCTGCGACGACGTCGCGACGCGGCTGATGGGAAGTCCTGCGCCGCTCGCCCGCGCGCTGGAGCGTCTCGCGGACGAGGTCGCGCCGATCGAGGGGACGGGGCGGCTGCAGGCGCAGGTCCACGGGCTGCAACTTCGGGAGCGGATCGCGCGGCTGCGGCGCGACGGCCCGGGCGCGAACGCCTGCGGACCTTCCCCCTATCTCGCCGTCGGCGCCGCGCTCGCGCTCTTCGGCTGGTGGATCGTCTGATGGCCGCCCCCTCGCCGCTCACCGGCGGGCTGCGCTTCGGCGCGGCGGTGCTCGTGCTCGCGGGGCTCGTGCGGCTCGTCGCCTGCGTGCCCGAGGGGCTCGACGACGGCCCGATACATCGCTTCGGCAGCGTCGAGCAGCTGCGGGACGAGCTGCACCTGCGGCTGCTGCTGCCCTCGGTCTTCCCCTCGCACCTCGCGTGGCCCCCGCACGAGGTGCTCGGCGGCCGCCGGCCGCACGTCGCCGCGGTGCTGCACTTCGATGACCGCGCGACCGGCGAGCCGGCGCTCGCGCTGACGCAGGCGGCAGAAGGGACGCCGGAGGCCGCGCTCCCGCCGACGCGGCTGGATCCCACGCGTATCCTCGCGGTCGGGCAGGCAGAGCTGCACGGTCGCCCCGCGATCGTCGAGACGGCGATCTGCGACGACGGTCGCCCCTGCAATCGTGTCCGCGGGGTGATCGACGGGCGGCCGTGGGCGCTGGTGTCTCGCGGGCCGGTCGAGGAGGCGGTGACGATCGCGCGTTCGCTCGCGGTGAGGGCGCGGTAGGGGCGCAGAGGTTGCGGCGGCGTGGGGGGAGGGGAAGGGCCGCCGCGAATCGCCGTTGTGTTGGGATTGACCAGCGAATAGCCTGCGCATCTGAACTTTGGTGGGGGCGAAGATGATCCGAACCGCTCGGTCGCTGCTGACGACCGTTGTCGCGCTCCTGTTTGCGCTCGCCCCCGGCTGCTCCTGCGACGGGGCCAAGCCAGGCGGCGAAGGCGGCTCCGGGGGCTCGGTTGGATACGGTGGCGCCGGGGGCATCCCGCTCGCGGAACTCTGCAGCAACGCCCTCGACGACGACGCGGACGGAGCGAACGACTGCGACGATCCCGACTGCGCGGCCTCGTGCGCGCCCGATCTGCCGCCGTTCTGGGCCGATGGCGCGGCGCTGACGTTGGTCCGAACGACTGCCACCTCCGCAGAGCTTGCATTCCCCGCCGCGACCGATGACCTCGGCGTCGCCGACTACGAACTCTTCGTCGACGGCGTGCTTCAGCCCGGCGCTGCTCTTGCGCTGACCGCCGTCGTCTCCGGCCTGATGCCCGGCGCGCTCCACACGTTGCGCGTCGAAGCGATCGACACCGCCGGCCAACGCAGCACGAACGCGCTCGAGCGCCAGGTCCGCCCGCTCCCCGGCGATCCTTCCGCCGCCGCGCCCGCGCTCGAGCCCGGCCTCGCCTCCGACTTCGCAGCCCGCACCCGGTTTTTGTATGAGGGCGACGCCGCCGTGCAGCTCGGCGCGGATCCCAGCGCCTTCGACGCCCGCCGCGTCGTCGTGCTGCGCGGCCGCGTGCTCGATCGCGCAGGCGCCGCCGTCCCTGCCGTCCGGGTCT
>CAYHCR010000088.1:0-7202 GCA_964354895.1 uncultured Myxococcales bacterium
GGGCCGGAGAAATTCGTCGGCCGAGAGCTGCAGCGAGATGAGGCTGGCCACGCGGCCCCGGCCCACACGACGGAAGAGATCCATCTGGAAGAAGCGGCTCTGCGCGTGCAGGTATCCAAGCGCGGCGATCGCGTCCTCGTCCGTCTTCGCCGAGACGTAGGGGATGCCGTGCGCGTCGAGCGTCACCTCGACCGGCGCGGAGATCCAGGCCGCCGGCGTCACGCCGCCCGAACCGCCCGAACCGCCCGAACCGCCTGTACCACCCGAACCGCCCGCGCCGCCGCCGACCCCACCCGTGCCTCCTGCGCCGCCCCCGTCGCCGCCGGTCTTCGGCGCCGGCGAGTCCGTACACGCGGCCAGCAGCGCGGCGAGCACGACCACCGCAAGACGTCCCATCCTCATGTAGCTCCTCCCGGCGTGCGCCCCTGGCGCCGCCAAAACAGCACACCTTCCGTCAACGCTCCGAGACGATGCGCCAGCTCGAGCCGGCGGCACCATCCATGATCTCGACGCCCCTGCCCTTGAGCTCGTCCCGGATCCGATCGGAGGCGGCGAAGTCCTTCGCCTTGCGCGCCTCGGTCCGGGCCACGAGCTGCCCCTCGACCCACCCCTCGTCGATCCCGCGGTGCGTCGCGAGGCGGCCGCGCTGCGCGAGGAGCCACGCGTCCGGCGCCCGCTCGAAGACGCCGAGCACGGCGCTGAAGTGCTGCACGAGGGCGCGGGCCCGCAGGAGCGTCCGCACGACCGACGCCTTGTCGAGCCCCTTGGCCGGCCCCGCCAGCTCGTTCAGGATCGGGAAGAGCTCCGCGATCGCGCCCGTCGCTTGCGCGGTGTTGAAGTCGTCCTCGAAGGCCTCACGAAAGCCCGCCTCGACGCGGTCGAGCAGCGCGGCGTGCAGCATCGAGACCGCCGGCGGCGGCGAAGGCTCCCTGGCGAGCCGCTCGTTCATCTTGGAGAGCGTCTCGTAGACGTAGGTGACGCGCGTCTCGGCCTGGTCGATCGCGTCGGTCGAGAAGTCGATCGGTGAGCGATAGTGTGTGCCGAGCAGGAAGAGGCGCACGGCGTCGCCGTCGTACCGGCCGAGCAGATCGCGGATCGTGAAGAAATTCCCGAGGCTCTTGGACATCTTTTCTGCGTCGATCGTGATGAAGCCGTTGTGCAGCCAGTGGCGCGCGAACGTGCAGCCGCTCGCCGCTTCGGACTGCGCGATCTCGTTCTCGTGGTGCGGGAAGACCAGATCCTTGCCGCCGCCATGGAGATCGAAGGTCTCGCCGAGATACTTCGCGCTCATCGCGGAGCACTCGATGTGCCAGCCGGGGCGACCCTGCCCCCACGGCGAGGCCCAGCTCGGCTCGCCCGGCTTGGCCGCCTTCCAGAGCGCGAAGTCGAGCGGATCGCGCTTCTTCTCGCCTGGATCCACGCGCGCGCCCGAGAGCAGATCGTCGAGGTTTCGCTTGCTGAGCTTTCCGTAGTCGGGGAACCCGCGCACCGAGAAGTAGACGTCGCCCTCGGCCGGATAGGCGTGGCCGTTGCCGACCAGCTTCTCGATGATCGCGATGATCTCCGGGAGATGATCGGTGACCTTCGGCTCGACGTCGGCGGGCCTCACCGAGAGCGCCGCCATGTCGGTCTTGAATTCCGCGATGAAGCGCTCCGAGAGCTCGATCGACGGCACGCCGAGCTCGTTGGCCCGCTTGATGATCTTGTCGTCGACGTCCGTGTAGTTGCGCACGAGCGTCACCTTCTGGCCGGTGGCGCGGAGCCAGCGGACGATCGTGTCGAAGGCGCAATAGCAGCGGGCGTGGCCCGCGTGGCTCATGTCGTAGACCGTCGGGCCGCACACGTACATGCGGACGTGACCGGGCTCGGACGGCGTGAAGTCGACCTTCTTCTGCGTGAGCGTGTCGTAGAGGCGCTGCGCCATCCGTAGATCCTCGGGTCGGCAGGAAGCGGCGCATCTTAGCGGTGCGCGCGCGCGGGGAGAACGACCTTGGCGCGAACGCCGCCCTGGGGGAACCGGACCGGGCCCGGCCGGGGTCGCCTCGACGGTCGTGCGCCGCCTCGCGCGCGATCCTTGCTCCACCGTGGCCGCGATGCGAGAATCGTTCGGTATTTCCTGACTTCTTCGGCCGTGGCCCGCCACGGCTCACATCCCGTCCGTCCGCTGCGCGCGCTGCGCGCGGCCCGCCCCGAGTCGCCGATGCCGAAGCGTCCTGCCCGCAGCGAACCGGAGGAGGTCAACACCTCCGATCTCGTGCTGCCCGAGGACTTCGAGCCGGGGACTGCGCCAGGGCTCGGGCCGATGTCCGTCGACACGGGTGATCTCGTGCTGCCGGAGGACTTCGATCCCAGCGCGCCGCCGGTCCCGCGCGGCGCCGAGCGATCGAACGATGCGCTCTTCGCCGATCTCCCCGATCCCACGAGATCCAACGCCTCGCCGCTGATCATCGAGGGGCAGCGGCGTGGCCGGGGTGGTTCGATCGAGCGCTCCCGCCCGGCGAGCCCTTCGAACGACCTCGACCTCGACACCGAGCCCGGGATCGGTGGCGGCGTGCTCGAGCCGCGCGCGCCCGGACGTCCGGCGCCTCGCCTGCAACCGACCCGCGCGCCGGAGCCGCCGCGCCAGGTCCGCACGGAGGACGCGGGGCTCACGAATTCGGAGCTCGAGGCGCTCGACGCCGTGAGCGCCGAGCTCGGCCCGTCGGGGCCGCCCAGGAAGCTGACGCCGCCGGTCGCACCTCCGAAGGTGGAGGAGCGGGCGCAGGCGCGCGAGGCCTCGACGACGCCGCGGCCTCGCACGCCGGAGCCCGTCCTCCGCAAGGAGAGCCGGTCGGCGCCGCCCGTCGCGGCGGTCTCCAAGCCACCCGCCTCGAAGTCCCGCTCCGTCTCCGCGGCGGAACTTCCGCCGGAGCAGCGCGCCGAGCGGGTCGAGCGCGCCGCACAGCGCATGCAGGCCGAGCTCGAGGCGCGCAGGAGTCGACCCGCCGCGGCGCTCGGGCTCGGGATGGGCATGGGCGTGCGCCCCCCGGTCCCGGACGAGGAGCCGTCGAACGCGACCGCAGTCCTTCCTTCGACGTCGTCCGAGACCCAGCCGCGGGGCGAGATCCGCGTCGTCGTGCTCGTCGACGGCGATCGCGGATCGCACCGTCTTGAGAAGTCGGAGACCGTCGTGGGCCGCAGCTCAGCCTGCGACATCCGGCTCGGCCACGGCTCGCTCTCCCGGCAGCACGCCTCGTTCCTTCGGCGCGCGGGCCGGCTCTACGTCCGCGACCTCGGCTCGCAGAACGGCACGTTCGTCAACGAGGCGCGGCTGCAGCGAGACGCCGAGACGGAGCTCTACGTCGGCGACGCGGTGAAGCTCGGCCAGGTGCCGCTCCGCCTCGAGGGCGCGGCCCTCGCGCCCCGGCCGGCCGGCGTCGCGATCCCGAGCCACACCGACGTCCTCGCCACTCCCCAGAGCCACGCGCTGCGGAACGTCGTGATCTTTGTCGGCGTCGTCGCGCTCGCCGCCGCCATCGGCGCGGTGGTGCTGACCTTCGGTGGACTCACCGGACCGCCGCGCCAGCCCCTCGTCGAACCGGCGGTGACCAAGGCGCCGGCTCCTACGGGCGAGGCGCCGACCGCGCCCCCGTCGGCGGCCGCGTTCGCCGGTCCCGCTGAACCCGAGAAGCCCGCGGAGCCCGCAAAACCAGCCGCGCCCGTGAAGCCCGCGGAGCCGGCGAAGGTCGAGCCCGACCCGGCGGCCGAGGAGGCCGCGCTCGCCGCGGCGATCGCGGCGGCGCGTGGGGACGAGCCTGCGGTCGCAGAGCCGGCCGCGCGCGGGGCCGCTGGCAGGAAGCGGGGCAAGGCGAGGACCGGCGCTCGTACGGCGGCACCGGCGGACGATCCGCGCGGGGCCGCCGCCGACGCAGCGTTCGAGGACGAGGGCGAGCCCGAGCCGGCTGCGACGACGTTGCCTCGACGCGGCGGCGACGACGATCGCGAGGTGGCCCGGGACGCGCTCGGCCGCTTCCGCGACGGCGACCTGGAGGGCGCGATCGCAGCCGCGGAGCGGGGGGCGCCACGGCTCACGGGCGAGCTCAAGGGCTTCCAGAAGACCTGGACGGACGGCAATGGTGCGATGGGCACCGGCGACGACGCCGCGGCGGTGTCGTCGCTCACGAAGGCCTTCCGCCTGCACACGCAGCTGACAGGAGGCAGGGGCAGGTTCGCCGCCGAGCTCAAGGGCAAGCTCGCAAAGCTGAACTTCGCGGAGGGGCGTCGAACGCTCGCGGAGGGCGACTCCGAGGCGGCCCGCCGCTCGTTCACCGAGGTGCTCAAATACGACCCCGGCCACGCCGGCGCGAAGCGAGAGCTCGCGCGCCTCTCCGGCGGCGGCGACGCGCCCCGGCCAGAGAAGAAGAAGAAGAGCGCCCGCAACGCCGGCGACGATGCCTGGGAGTCGAGCGACTGACGGCGCGCCGCCCGCAGGAGTTACGGTCGCGCCCGCGCCCGTCCGACGAGCACCGCGACGTTCATCGTGAGGATCACGAGCAGCAGCGCCGCGAGCGCGGTCCGACCGTACGACAGCTGCGGAACTTCTCCTTCGACGAGCAGCCATCGCGCAGCGAGCGCCGGCGACCGCTGCTGATCCGCGTCGACCGCAGACTGCCAGGGTCCCGCCAGGTCTCCTCGCCGCAGCCGACCCTGCGCGCGCAGCGGTCCTTGCGTCGGCGGGAGGCCCGGCGGGCGGAGCACGAGCACCGGCGCCTCGAGCAGTCGCACCGCGGCGCGGGCCTCGCCGTCGCGCTCGGCGCGCAGCCCCGCGTCGAGGGCCGTGCCGGAGAGGATCACGTGGCTGTCGTGGACGAGCTTCGCCGTGGCGATCGGGCCTGGATCGACGGGCGCGCCCGCGAAGGCCCAGAGCAGCTCGGGGGCGAGCGTGTAGAGGCCAAAGAGGCAGGCGCCGCCCGCGAGCACCGCGAGGAACGTCGGACGACGCGCGCTCATCGGCGGGTCAGGAGCACGACCGCCTGCGCGGCGATCCCCTCGCTGCGGCCGATGAAACCCAGCCCCTCCGTGGTCGTCGCCTTCACGTTCACTCGCGCCTCGGGCACCTCGAGGAGCGTCGCGATCCGTCGGCGCATCTCGTCGCGGCGAGGCGCGATCTTCGGGCGGGCCGCAGCGATCGTCAGGTCTGCGTTCCCGACCTCGAAGCCGGCCGCGCGCGCCCGGACGAGGACCTCTTCGAGCAGTCGCGCCGAGTCAGCGCCGCGAAACCGCGCGTCGTTGTCGGGGAAGTGCTGGCCGATGTCGCCGAGGCCGGCCGCGCCGAGGATCGCGTCCATCAGCGCGTGCAGCACTGCGTCCGCGTCCGAGTGGCCCTCGAGGCCGACCTCGCCGGGGAACTCGATCCCGCCCAGCACACAGCGCCGACCCTCCGCGAAGGCGTGCACGTCGAGGCCGAAACCGACGGCGGTCAGCGGTTCGACGCGCGCACGAGCGCGGTCGAGATCGTCCGGGTTCGTCACCTTGAAGTTCTCCGGCTCGCCGGCGACGAGCGTGACGGGGTGGCCGGCCCACTCGACGAGCTGGGCCTCATCGGTCGCCGCGGCCGCGCGCGGACCGGCCGCTGCGTAGGCCTCGACGAGGATCGCGCGCCGGAACGCCTGCGGGGTCTGGGCGAGCCAGATCGCGCGGCGATCGAGCGTGCGATCGACCTGCGCGGCCTCGGCGCCGGGCGCGAGCTTGACCGTATCGGTCGCGCGCAGGGCAGCGAGCGCGGCCCCATGGGCGCGGGCGGCGGCGAGCACCGCGGAGAAGAGCGCAGCGGTGGCGAAGGGGCGCGCGGCGTCGTGGATCGCCACGAGGGGAAGCGACGCGGGCGCGGCTTCGAGCGCGGCCCGGACCGAGTCGGACCGCTCGGCGCCGCCCGCGACGACGGCGTGCAGCTTCGCGTCGGCTCGATGGGCGGCGAGCAACCCGCGGACGGAGTCCTCCTCCCCCGGGGGGACCGCGACCACGATCGCGGCGACCTCCGCGCACGCGGCGGCCGCGCGGACGGCGTGGACCAGGAGCGGAGCGCCGGCCAACTCGAGGAATTGCTTGCGAGCGCCGAAGCGCTTGCCGGCCCCTGCGGCCGGGAGGATCACCGCTGCGTCGGCGGTCATGGGCCCTCGGAACGAAGGCGCCCCCCGGCGGTGACCGGAGGGCGCGCGACGACGACGGAGCGGCGGATCGAAGCAGGCCGTATGGCCTCGCTCGGACCTGCCTTCAGCAGGCGAAGATCGTCTTGAAGTCGTTCTCGATCTCGTCCTCGTCGCAGTTCTTCGCGAGCGAGAGCTCCTTGATGAGGAGCGAGCGAGCGGTGTCGAGCATCTTCCGCTCACCGAACGAGAGGTCCTTGTCCGACTTCAGCAGATACAGATCGCGCAGCACCTCGGCGATCTCGAAGACCGACCCGGTCTTGATCTTCTCCATGTACTCCCGGTAACGGCGGTTCCAAGTCGTCGCATCGACGGAGACGCCCTTCTCCTTGAGGATGGAGTAGACCTTCTTCACGGCGGTATCGTCGATGATCTCGCGGAGGCCGACCGATCCCACCTTGTTGATGGGGATCATGATCTTCATCCCGTTGTCCAGGATGCGGAGCACGTAGAACGACTGGCGCTGCCCGGCGACTTCCTTGTGCTCGATGCCGAGCACCTCGCCGACACCCTGGCCCGGATAGACGGCCTTGTCCCCGACCTTGAAGGTCGTCTGCACTTTCTAACCTCCCGGAAATACTTGCGATTCAGGCGCCCGATCCTTCGGAGCCGGAGCCGCTACGTTTGCCTACCTTACCACACCATTCCGCCAGACTCCAGTCGACGGCCGACGCGCTGTCACGCTTCTTGCTCTTCCCCTCGCCCAACGGGCGCAAACGCAGGGAAATCCCTTTTGATTTCCCGTGGGTGGAGGTGTCTTGGAGCGAGCGGGGGTGTTGGCGCTGGCAGCGGCGGGCTTCGCGGCAGGGATCGCGGCCTGGCCAGATCATCTAGTAGTGACAGGTGCTTGCGTCGCGATCGCGGGCGCCGCGGGGGCCTTGATCGCGGCCCGGCTTCGATGGCGCGGGGGCGCGGGGCTGCTCGTCGCGATCGCGGGCCTCGGCGCCGGCGGGCTCCGGGGGGCGCTCGAAGGGGGGCCCGACAATGAGACCCGGGGCCCGAAGATCGGGCCTTGCC
>CAYHCR010000088.1:7212-8813 GCA_964354895.1 uncultured Myxococcales bacterium
TGGCGAGGCTCGGGATCGCCCTGCCGGAGACCGGCGATGCGCCCCTCGTCGAGGTCGAAGGCCAGGTCGGCCCGCGACCGCGCCTCGAGGCGGACGGCCGGGCGCGCTTCGAGCTGCTCGTCCTCGCCGCTCGCTCACCCGGCGAAGGGCCGCTCGTGGCGGCCCGGTTCGGGGTCGATGCGTCGGGCCCCGGCCACCTGCTCCCGTTCGAGGGAGACCGCGTGCGCGCCGTCCTCCGCCTCGACGACGCGGATCCGGGAGCGCCAGCGGCCGAGGCGCGGGCGGCCCAACGCGAGCGCCGGGGCGTCGCGTGTGTCGGCCGGATCGATCTCGCACGGATCGCCCTCGTCGAGGTCGCGGCGGGACCCGGCGCCGCGGTCGAGCGCCACCGCCGACGCGTCGCGGCGCTCCTCGAGGCGGCCTACCCAGCGGGACCCGCGACGGGTCTCGCGCTGGCGCTGGCGACCGGCGACCGAGCGGGCCTCGACGAGCCGACGCTCCAGCGCTTCCGCGCGTCGGGCCTCCTCCACATCGTCTCCATCTCGGGCCTTCACCTCGCCCTTGTGGTGCTCGGGCTCTTCCGCGCCCTGGCGTGGCTGCTCGCGCGGACGGGCCGCGCGTCGCGGCCGCGGGCGATCGCAGCCCTCCTGACGCTCCCGATCGTCCCGCTCTACGCGGCCCTCGCCGGCGGTGATCCGCCCGTGCGCCGCGCGGCGATCGCAGCGGCGCTGGCGCTCGTCGCGGCGATGCTCGGCGCGACGCCCCACGCTGGCGCCTCGCTCGGCGCCGCAGCGCTGGTCCTGTTGGCGCTCGAGCCGGCGGCGCTCTGGGATGTCAGCTTCCAGCTCTCCTTCACGGCCTGCGCGGGGCTCCTGCTGCTCGGGCCCCCGCTGCGGGCCGCCCTGCCGCCGGGGGAGCTGCGGTTGGGCGAGGAGGTCACACGCCTTCGTCGCGCAAGCGAGCTCCTCGCCGAGACCGTCGCTGCGACGGGCGCCGCGACCCTCGCGACCCTGCCCCTCGCCGCGCTCCACTTCGGCAGCACGAGCCTCGCGGCCTTGCCCGCGAACGTGGTCGCGCTCGCACCGGCGCTGGTCGCGACCGCGCTCTCCGCCGCCGGCGCGACGATCGCGCTCGTCTCGCCGGCGCTCGCCCGCCTCCTCTTTGGCGGCGCGCGCGGGGCGACCGCCCTGCTCGACGCGATCGCGGGGCTCTTCGCCGCGCTCCCCGGCTCGCAGCTCTCCCTGCCCTCCTCGGCGTGGATGGCAGGCCTCGTCGCGGCGTCGCTCGCGGTGGCGTGGGCCGGTCGTCGCCCGGGGCTTCGGCTCGGGGCACTCGCGCTGGCCGGCGCGCTGCTCACGGCGCCCTCCCTCTGGCCCGAGCGCGGCGACGACGCGCTGCACGTGGAGTTCCTCCCGGTCGGCCAGGGCGACTCGATCCTGCTCACGCTGCCGGACGGCGCCCACGTCCTCGTCGACGCCGGAGGGGACCCGCTCGGTCTTCGACCCATCGGGCTGCGCCGGACCGTCCCGCTGCTCCGCGCCCGAGGGGTCCGGCGACTGCGAGCGCTCGTGGTGACACACCTGCATCCAGATCACGCGGGC
>CAYHCR010000089.1:0-8807 GCA_964354895.1 uncultured Myxococcales bacterium
ACGTCCGCCGCGGCGGTGGAGGCCGGCGCGCGGGAGGCCGAGGCTGCGGCCGTCCGAGGCGCCGCCGACGCCGCGGATCACGGCGTAGATGCGATCGCCGTCGCGCTCCGCGTCCACGCGCCGGCGCAGCACGAGGCACGCCACGCCTTCGCCGAGCGCGATGCCGTCCGCCTTCGCGTCGAACGTGCGGCAGTGGCCGGTCGGCGAGAGCGCGTGGACGGCGGAGAACAGGAGGAAGTCCTGCAGAGAGTTATGCAGGTCGGCGCCGCCGCAGAGCACGGTGTCCGACGTGCCGCTCGTGAGTTCCTTTACGGCGAGATCGACCGCCGCGAGGCTCGACGCGCACGCGGCGTCGACCGTGTAGTTCACCCCGCCGAGATCGAGCCGGTTCGCGATGCGGCCCGCGATCACGTTCGCGAGCACGCCGGGGAACGAGTCCTCCGTCAGCGTCGGGAGCGCCGCGGCCACCTCTGCAGGCAGCTCGCCGTGGAGCTGCCTGTACGCGGAGCGAAAGCCGTAGGCCGTGGCCAGATCGGTGCCGGCCTCGGCGCCGAAGATCACGCTCGTGCGCTCGCGATCGAGCGGCCTCGCGCCGTCGCCCTCGTAGCCTGCGTCGGTCAGGGCGCGCCGCGCGACCTCCAGCGCCAGCAGCTGCACCGGCTCGATCGCCGGCAGCGACCGCGGCGGGATGCCCCACGCGCCGGGCTCGAAGATCGTGTCGGAGAGGAACCCGCCCCACTTCGACGGCGTGGTCTCGCCCGGCACGCCGGCGGGATCGTGAAAGAGCGCGGCGCTCCAGCGCGTCGCCGGCACCTCGGTCACCGCGTCCGCGCCCGTCACGATGTTGCGCCAGTAGCGCTGCAGATCCGGCGCCCCGGGCAGGATGCACGCCATGCCGACGATCGCCACGTCGAGCCCCGGCGGCCGCGGCCCCGCGCGCACGGGCGCCCGCGCCTGCAGCCGCGGCCCGCTCCCTGCGCAGACCTCCGCGTGCAGCTTTGCGATCGTGGTGACCTCGCTGCGCAGCGCGGCGAGCTGGCCCAACATGTACAGCCCCTGCGTCGCCTGCTCCGGCTCGGGCACCGTCACGAGCGCGTCGCCCTCGCGCGTGAGGCCCTTGGCCGCGATCCGCAGCCGGCCCAGGTTGAACCGCTCGAGCTCCGCCCACAGCGCGTCGGGCGGCGTCCCCGCCGCCTCGAGCCGCGCACGCTCCGCCTGGAACGCCTGCACGATCGGCGTCCGCGCGCAGCGCGTCGCGTGGCCCGGCGCGGTCTCGAGCAGCGCCGTCCGCTCGCAGCGCAGCGCCTCACGCTGGAACGCCGCGCCGATCGCGCCGGTGGTGACCGCCTCCTTCGTGAAGAGGTAGCCGGTGCCGAGCACCACGCCGAGCCTCCCGCCCCGGGCGGCGAGCGGGGCGGCCATCGCGGCGACCATCGCGCCGGAGACCGCGTCGTGGATGCCGCCCGCGAACAGCACCTGCACGTCGGTCGGCGCGCCGTCGGCGAGCAGCTTCTCGAGCGCCGACTCCCACAGCACGAGCGAGCTGCGCGGGCCGACGTGGCCGCCGCACTCGCGCCCCTCGAAGACGAAGCGCCGCGCGCCCTCCTTGAGGAAGAGGTCGAGCAGGCCGGGCGACGGGACGTGCAGGAACGTGGCGACGCCGAGCTCCTCGAGCGCCTTCGCCTGCGCGGGCCGACCGCCGGCCAGCACCGCCACCGCCGGACGCAGCCGCCGCACGACCGCGAGCTGCTCCTCGAGCAGCGCGGCCGGCGCGAAGCCGAGCAGCCCCACGCCCCACGGTCGCGCGCCGAGCTTCGCCGCGGTCGCGTCGAGCAGGGGCCCGAGCTCCGCGCCGCGCAGCAGCGAGCAGGCGATGAGCGGCAGCGCGCCGCCGTCGGCGACGGCCTCGGCGAACTCGGCGCGATCGGAGACGCGCGTCATCGGCCCCTGCACGATCGGCCAGCGCGTCCCGTGCAGCTTTGCGAGCGGCGCGCCTTCGGCGAGCGGCAACAGCGCGGCGGCCGAGCGCAGGTGCGCGTCGGCGAGCTCCGGCAGCCCCCGCACGAGCCCGCCTGCGGTCCGGAAGCGCTCCGCGAGCGGTCGCGCGAAGGCGCCGTCCTGGCCGATCGCCACGAGGCCGCGCGAGACGTCATCGCCGAGGCGATCGTGCAGCTGTGCCGCCCCGACGTCGCGGCCGGGCAGCGTCGTGCCCGCCCGCGCGAAGAGGCGGTGCCCGGCGACGAGCGCCGTCTCGCTGCCGTCCATGGCGAGCAGCGCCGCCTTCGTCGCCGCGGGGATCGTCGCCTCCGCGAGCAGCGCGAGCTGCACGTCGAGCAGCACCGCCGACGCGCCCCCCGCGAGCGCCGCCGCGACGCCGTGCTGGCCGAGCCCGCCCTGCGCCACGATCGGCAGCTTCGCCTCGCGCGCCACGCGCTGGAGCAGGACGAAGAGCCCCTCGTCGCCGATGCGTCCGCCCGCCTCGTTCCCCTTCACGACGAGCGCCGCGGCGCCTGCCGCGATCGCCGCGTGCGCCTCCTCGATCGAGACGACCTCCGCGAGCACGCGACGCCCCGCCGCGTCCACCGGCAGCGCCGGGGCCGGCACCAGCAGCCACTCCACGCAGGCGGGCAGCTCTGCCGCCGTGACGCCGCCGCCGAGCTTCACGCCGCAGGGCCCCGGTCGCGCCCGCTCGAGCTCCGCCAGCGCGCGGCGCGCCACCTCCGGCTCGCGGCCGAGATCGAGGATCGCGAGGGCGCCTGCGCGGGCGAGCGCGACGGCGAGGCGGACGTCGGGGCGACCGAACGGCGTGAGGCCGAGGATGCGGTGGGACAGCGGCGACGACACGCCCGACCTCCGGAGGTTCGATCGCAGGGCAGGTGCCGGCGACACCCGTCCCAAGGAGGGCGGGCGCCTGCAGCGTCTCGTCGCGATCGCGAAGGCGGAATGGTGACAAGCCGACGCCCCGAACGCCAGTCGGCGAACGGGGCGATAGCGCATGGGCCTACGTGAGGCCGGCGCCCGCGCGCGCCTGCAGGAGCAGCCGCTGCCACGTCGCCTCGAGCGCGCCGCCGAGCCGGAGCGCCTGCAGGCGCAGCTCCTCGGGCACGCCGAGCGGATCGGCGTCGAAGTACAGGAGGTGCAGGACGCGCCCGCCGACGCGCGCGGCGAGCACGAAGCATTCGGCCGGCTCGCCGCCGAGCGCGTCGGAGAGCGCCTGCGTCCCGGCGCCCGGAGGGGGCGCGCCGAGGAACGGCAGCGGCGCGCTGAACGCCGTCGAGAGCGGCGAGGGGTCGGCGAGCGGGATTCGGAGCTGCGGCAGGGTCTCCGGCGCCACGCCGGGGCCGTCGCCTGCGTAGGCGATCGCGGTCGCGTCGCGCACGTAGAACAGCACGATCCGCGCCCCGACCCCGCGGGCGTAGCGGACGAGCGCGTCGGTCACCTCGTCGCGCGAGGGCGCGCTCACGCAGGCGGAGATCGCCTCGTCGAGCGTGAAGGTCTGCTGCACCGTCGTCGTCTTCTTCGGCCGGTTCGTCAGGAAGTCCGCGAGCGCGGCCGCGGCGGGCGGTGGCGGCGAGGCGGGGCGCTCGGCGTCCGGCGGCGGCGGGATCGCGCCGGGCAGCGCTGCGGGCTCGGCCTCCTCGAGCAGCTCCATCACCTCGTCCTCGACGAGCGGCTCCGCGGGCGCGCGCCGCGGCGGCAGGTTCCCCTCGTCGTCGAGCCCCTCCGAGAGATCCTGGCCCGCCGTCAGCCCCTCGCCGGGCGCGTAGAGCGAGCTCGCGGAGCGCAATTCTTCGGGGATCTCCAGGCCCGAGAGCTTCTCTCGCGCCTCCTCTTCGCGTCGGCCCCGCCACTGCGCGGCCTTGGGCTCCTTCTTCAGCTCGAGCATGCGCTCGGGCCGCGTCAAGCCGAGGTAGGCCTCGGCATACGCCCAGAAGAGCGCCTCGGGCGCGAGGTAGAGCTTGGGCCGCAGCCCCGTCGCGAAGCGCAGCGCGTCGAGGTTCGTGAAGTTCCCCGGGTCGATCACGGCGACGTGCAGCGTGCGCCCGTCCACGCGGAGCGGCAGCGCCTCGAGCTCCGCGATCTGCTCGAGCTTGAGCACCCGGGGCATCGTCGGCAGGAGCGCCTCGAGCAGCTCGGGCGTCACGAGCGGCACTCCGTGCAGCTTTGCCAGGCCGTGCGCGAGCTGCTCGGGCGCGAGGAACCCCAGCTCGACGAGGATCGAGCCGAGCCTCCCGCCGTGGAAGACCTGCATCTGCAGCGCCTTCTCGACCTGCTCCCGCGTGCAGGCGCCGTCCTGCACGAGCAGCGCTCCGAGCTTCGGTCGCACCCCGCCTCCCGTGTCGTGAGGGGGCCGATCGCAGCAGGTCCGGGGCGGCGCGTCGAGTCCGCAGATAAACGAAGGCCCCGCGAGCGACGCCCGCGGGGCCTCCGTGGTCCCTCCCCAGGGACCTGTCCTCTGCCCGGCGCTCGCGCCCCGGAGCACCGCAGCCTCGCGCCGCTACTTGAGCTCGAACTTCAGATCGAAGTCGCCAGCGGTCGCGGCGCCGGGGCCGGAGACGCCGATGAGGATGTTGTAGGGGTTGGTCGTCGCGTTGAACGTGATGGAGCGCGTGTGGTCCTGCGTCTTGCCGCGCTTGGGGCGGTCCCACTTGTGCTCGGCCTCGCACGACGTGCAGCTCTCGATCGTCGGCGGCACGCGGAAGTTCGTCGTGCCGACCTGGTAGCCCCAGATGCTCACGTCCTTGGAGGGATCCTTCGGGACCACCGTGACGACGAGGATCGAGCGCTGCGGCAGGTCGGTCGCGAAGAGCACGTGGTTGCCGCGGAACTTCTCGTTCTGCGTGGCGGGGAAGCACGCCATCGAGCTCGTGGAGGCCCACGTCAGATCGTTGATCCGCTCGCCGCGCTCGAGCTTGCCGCTGGCCGTGACGGTCTTGCCCTTCTCGCTGATGACCTTGGTCACGTTCGCGGGCCAACCGCCGTTGTCAGCGGGCTTCGCCGCGCCGGCCGGCTTGTCCTCGCCAGCCTTCGCAGCGGCGCCTCGCGGCGCGATCTTCCCGGGACGGACGGCGAGGGCGGAGGAGGCGGAGAGGACGATGGCGGCGATGAACGCCACACGGAAGATTCGAACCATGGAAGTGAGACCCCCCGGGAAGAGTGCAGCTGGATGGTCGGGCGAGACACCCGATGCGCCGCGGACGGTCGCGCCGCTGGGAGATTCAAGCAAGGCGCAGAGCGTCGGACGGTTGACGACGGTCGTCGTCGGGTCGCCGGGACGCGGGCGGCGGCGTTTGGGGAAGCGCCGGTTTCCCCAGGAGTCCCGGCTTGCTAGACCACGCAGCCTCGGAGGTTCCCATGAAGGTCGCGACGATCCGTGACGGATCGCGGGACGGTCGGCTGGTGGTGGTGGACGCAGCTCTTGCGCGCTGTGCGCCCGCCGGTGCGATCGCCCGCACGCTGCAGGAGGCGCTCGATCGCTGGGCCGAGACCGAAGCGCCGCTCCGACGGCTCGCCGCGGCGCTCGAGGCCGGTCGGGCCGACGGGATCGATCCGTTCGACCCCGATCGCTGCGCGCCGCCGCTGCCCCGGGCCTTCGAGTGGGTCGACGGCTCGGCCTACCTCAACCACGTCCGGCTGGTGCGCAAGGCGAGGAAGGCGGAGCCGCCGCCGACGCTCGAGACCGACCCGCTCGTCTACCAGGGTGGCTCGGGGGCGCTGCTCGGGCCGACCGAGCCGATCCCGCTGCACGATCCGGCGTGGGGCCTCGACTTCGAGGGCGAGGTCGGCGTGATCCTCGGCGACGTGCCGCTCGGCACGAAGGCGCACGAGGCGGCGCCCCACGTGCGGCTGCTGCTGCTCGTCAACGACAACACGCTGCGCCACCTGATCCCCGACGAGCTCGCGAAGGGCTTCGGCTTCTTCCAGAGCAAACCGGCGACGACCTTCAGCCCCGTCGCCGTGACGCCCGACGAGCTCGGCCCGCTCTGGCGTGACGGACGTGTACACGGAAAGCTCCGCGTGGAGCTCAACGGCGCGCTCGTCGGCGACGTCGACGCCGGCCCGACGATGCACTTCTCCTTCTTTCAGCTCATCGAGCACCTCGCGAAGACGCGCGCCTACACGGCCGGCACGATCCTCGGCTCGGGCACCGTGTCGAGCCCCGAACGCGCGCAGGGGATCTCCTGCCTCGCGGAGCGGCGCATGATCGAGACGATCGACGAGGGCGCGCCGAAGACCCCGTTCCTGAAGGTCGGAGATCGGGTCCGCATCGAGATGCTGGACGCGCAGGGCCGCACTGTGTTTGGCGCGATCGACCAGGAGGTCCGCTCCCCATGAAGCTCACGTTCTTCGGCTACTGGCGCTCCTCCTGCTCCTGGCGCGTGCGCATCGCGCTGGCGATGAAGCAGGTCCCGCACACCTTCACGGCAGTGAACCTGCTCGCCGGCGAGCAGCACGCGCCGGCGTGGGGCGAGAAGAACCCCACGAGCCAGGTGCCGCTCTTCGAGATCGAGGAGCACGGCGAGACCCGGCGGCTCGGGCAGTCGATGGCGATGCTCGACTGGCTCGACGCGCGGTTCCCGACGCCGCGCCTGCTCCCGCAGGATCCGTGGGCGCGGGCGAAGGCGCTGCAGCTGGCGGAGATCGTGAACAGCTCGATCCAGCCGCTGCAGAACCTGATCATCCTGGCGCGGATCGACGCGCTCGGCGGCGAGCGGACGAAGTGGGCGGCCGACTTCAACCGGCGCGGGCTCGCGGCGCTCGAGCGGGACGCTGCGCAGACGGCGGGCCGCTTCCTCGTCGGCGACGAGGTCACGGTCGCCGATCTCTGCCTCGTACCGCAGCTCTACTCGGCGCGGCGTTATGGCGTGGACGTGAGCGCGTATCCGCGGCTCGGCCGGATCGAGGCGGCGTGCGCCGAGCTGCCGGCCTTTCAGGCGGCGCACGCGGATCGCCAGCCCGACGCGACGGCCTGATCGCGCCCCATGCCCTTGGAATTGCGGCGATCTCCGGCCGATGTCGGACCCCCGTGGCACGGTCTGGGTCGATGGCCCTGACCTACTGCACGCTCGCCTCCGGCTCCTCGGGAAACGCCCTCTGGGTCGAGGGCGGCGGCGTCGCGCTCCTGATCGACGCGGGGCTGCACTTCAAGGAGCTCGCGCAGCGGGTCTCGGCGATCGGCCGGGCGCCGACCGCGCTGCGGGCCGTCGTCGTCACGCACGGTCACGGCGATCACACTGCCGGCGTCTCGGTCCTCGCCCGGCGCACGGGCGCCTCGATCCTCTGCACGAGGGAGACCTTCGCGGACCTCCGCGCCGAGCCGCCCGAGGCGCTCTTCGTCCCGCTCGCGCAGGCGTCGACGACCGCGATCGGCGGCCTGATCGTCCGCACGCAGGCCACGCCGCACGACGCCCAGGGCTCGTTCTGCGTGACGGTGAGCGACGGCGTGAGCACGCTCGGCTTCGCGACGGATCTCGGCTGCGCGACGCCGGCGGTGGAGGCGCACCTCGCCGGCTGCGACGGGCTGGTGCTCGAGCTCAACCACGATCTGCAGATGCTCCTCGACGGTCCGTACCCCGCGCACCTCAAGCGGCGGATCGCGTCGTCGGTCGGCCACCTCTCGAACCACGATGGCGCGGCGCTGCTCGCGCGGCTCGCGCATCCGGGGCTGCAGCACGTGACGCTCGCGCACCTCTCGGAGACCAACAACCGGCCGGCCCTCGCGCAGCGCGCCGCCGAGCAGGCGCTGCGGGACGCGCCGTCGCATCCGCGGCTCGAGATCGCCCCGCAGTGGACGGCCGGCGAGCCGGTCACGCTGTATCCCGGCGGAGCGCGCGGCCAGCTGCGGCTGCCGCTCGGCTGAACTCGCTCCTTGCCAGTCGTGTGCCGGGCGGGGTGTGATGGCCGCTCTCATCTGGTGACCGATCGCGCCAGCGCCGAAGAGGCGCGGCCGGCGGAGGCGTCGAGACATGGCGGGGCGGGCGCTCGAACCCTCGAAGCTCACGGGGCTGATGACGGCGATCAACGATCTCGCGCGGGGAAGTCCTGCGCTTGCAAAGATGGTCAATCCGGATCACCTCAAGCTGCTCGTCATGCAGGCGGCGGACGACTTCCCGGAGAGCGGCGCGCTCGACGTGACGCCGCTCTTCGACTACCTGCGCGAGCTGGCGCCGCCGCGCGACGAGGCCGAGGCGATCCTCTGCGCGTTCCTCCGGCGCGCCCAGAACCTCGGCGTCGCGACCTCCGTCCCGCGGCCCTTGCAGCAGCTCACGGAGGAGGAGCGCGCGCGGCTCGCGGAGATCGCGCTCGGGCGATCGCAGAGCGCGCAGAAGGCCGGGACCTTCGTCGGCCAAGCCCCGACCTCGCGGCCCGGACAGGCGGGCGCGAGGCCGATCGCCCCGGCAACCGCCTCGCCCGCGGCTGCGTCCCCGCCCAGCGCGTCCGGCGCCCCTTCGACCGGGCCCGCCGCGCGAAAGGCGCCGCCCAGCTCGCGTACGAAGGCGCTGCTGGGTGTCGCGCTCGCTGCCGCGCTCGGCGGCGCGATCTTCTTCCTCGCGCCGCTGCTCGGCCCCGATCCGGTCCGCGACGCGACCGTGCTCTTCGGCCCGCCCGGGGACGGCGAGCGGTACACGTGTGCGCGTGTGATGGTCTCCGACAAGACGGTCGTCTGCTTCATCGCGCTCCCCACGCCGCTGCCGGCCGACCATGCCGCGAAGCTCGCCGCGCTCGCCGCCTTCGGGCAGGCGAACGGCTGGGCGTCGATGGTCTTCGTGGACCCGGCGACGAACGGGAAGATCCCGACGCCCTGC
>CAYHCR010000090.1:0-8803 GCA_964354895.1 uncultured Myxococcales bacterium
GGCCGATCATGTGGCCGATCGAGCTCATCGGCATCCTGACCAAGCCGTTCGCGCTGATGATGCGGCTCTTCGCGAACATGCTCGCGGGCCACGTCGTAATTTACTTCCTGCTCGGGCTGATCTTCCTGCTCGGCGGGATCGGCGCATACATCGCGCCCGTGTCGGTGGCCTTCGCGACGGCCATCTTCCTGCTCGAGGTCTTCGTCGCGTTCCTGCAGGCCTACATCTTCACGATGCTGTCGGCCCTCTTCATCGGCCTCGCATCCCACGCTCACTAGAAGTTCACTTCGGAGGCAATCGTGTCCCAGCTCGCACTCGCGTACCTCGGCGCCGGTCTCGGCGCCGGCCTGTCGATCATCGGCGCCGGTCTCGGCATCGGCAAGCTCGCCACGGGCGCGCTCGAGGGCATCGCCCGCCAGCCGTCCGCCACGGGCGATCTGCGCGCGTCGATGATCATCGCGGCCGCCCTGATCGAAGGCGCGACGCTCTTCGCGCTCGTCATCTGCATCATCCTCGCGACCAAGACCTGAGTCCTGGTCCGCGGATGAGCTGGGGGGCGCGGAAGTTCCGCGCCTCCGGTAGGCAGCCCGTGCCGTCACGCAGGTGACGGTCGGAGGTCTCATGTCGGGCGTTCTCTCGCCGCTCCTCGCCGCTGGCGGCGGCGGCATCCTGTCGGTCCACCCGGGCCTGACCTTCTGGACGATCGTCACCTTCATCGTGGTGGCGCTGGTCCTCAAGAAGGTGGCCTGGGGCCCGATCGTCTCGATGCTCGATGAGCGCGAGAAGACGATCCGCGACACGATCGACTCGGCGAAGCGCGAGCGCGCCGAGGCCGAGAAGCTCCTCGCGGAGCAGAAGTCGGCGATCGACGCGGCCCGCAAGGAGGCCGGCGAGCTGGTGCGCCGGAACCAGGCGGAGGTCGAGGCGGCGCGGCAGCTCTCGCTCGCGCAGGCCAAGAAGGACGCCGACGCCCAGCTCGAGGCCGCCCGCAAGGCGATCACCGAGGAGAAGAACAAGGCGATCGCCGAGGTCCGCACGATGGCCGTCGAGCTCGCGCTCGCCGCCGCCGGCAAGCTCCTCGAGGCGAACCTCGACGACAAGAAGCACCGCGAGCTCGCCGAGGACTTCCTCAAGAAGCTGCCGCAGACGCCGCGGGCCTGACCGGCGCTCCGGGGCCTGAGACGTGGTACCGGGCCCGCGTGGCCGTCCCCGGACGGCGCGCGGGCTTCGTCGTTGCAGCGCACGGTGTGACGGACAGCTCTGCGCGGCAGGTCTCGCGCGGGTAAAGGAACGCAGATGGCCCTCGCGATCGGGATCGTCGGACTGCCGAACGTCGGCAAGTCGACGCTGTTCAACGCGCTCTCCAGCGCCGCCCAGGCGCAGGCGGCGAACTATCCCTTCTGCACGATCGAGCCGAACCGCGGCACGGTGACCGTGCCGGACGAACGCCTCAGCAAGCTCAGCAAGCTCTACGCGAGCAAGAAGATCGTCCCGACGACGCTGGAGTTCGTCGACATCGCGGGGCTCGTGCGCGGCGCGAGCAAGGGCGAGGGGCTCGGCAACCAGTTCCTCGCGCACATCCGCGAGGTGAACACCGTCGCCCACGTGCTGCGGTGCTTCGAGGACACCAACATCGTCCACGTCGAGGGCTCGATCGATCCGGCGCGGGACGCCGCGACGATCGACACCGAGCTCGCGCTCAAGGATCTCGAGACCGTCGACAAGCGCGTCAGCAAGCTCCAGAAGGACGGCAAGTCGCCGGGCAAGGCGGGCGAGGAGGCGAAGTTCGCCTGCGCCGTGATGGAGAAGGTGAAGGCGGCGCTCGATCAGGGCCAGCCCGCGCGGCGCGTCCCGCTCACCGCCGAGGAGCGCCTGACGTTCCAGGATCTCTTCCTCCTGACCGACAAGCCGGTCGTCTACGTGGCGAACGTCTCGGAGTCCGAGCTCGCGAACGCTGCGGAACTTCCGCTCGTGAAGCAGGCGCAGGCGGTGGCGGACGCCGATCACGCGCCGCTCGTGATCATCTGCGCCGAGATGGAGGCGCAGATCCAGCAGCTCCCCGAGGAGGAACGGCCGGCGTTCCTCGAGGCGGCGGGGCTCAAGGAGCCGGGCCTCAACCGGCTGATCCGTGCGGGTTACGAGCTGCTCGGCCTCATCACGTACATCACCTGCGGTGAGCAGGAGACGCGCGCGTGGACCGTGCACAAGGGCGCGACGGCGCCGCAGGCCGCGGGCGTGATCCACACCGACTTCGAGCGCGGCTTCATCAAGGCGGAGGTCTTCTTCTGGGAGGAGATCTTCGCGCACGGCACCGAGGCGAAGCTGCGTGAGAAGGGGCTCCTGCGCATCGAGGGCAAGGAGTACATCGTGAAGGACGGCGACGTGATGCACTTCCGCTTCAACACGTGATTCACCTGCATCGCTGACCACGCACGAATCCTTCGACGGCGCCGCCTGCCCGCGGCGCCGTCGGCGTTCGGAGCGGTCGCCGGCGCTCGTGCGGCTGCCGCCTGCGCGGCCGCGGCGATCCACAGCCCGGCGCTGGAACCCGGGTCACCGTGGCGTGAATACGACGACCGTCCCCGATCGCCCGAAGTGTCGCGGATCGCGCGATCCATCGAGCGGGCCGCGGTTCGCACGCCACCAGCGCCGGAATACCGATTCCGCGCGAATACGCCGCGCCGCCGGCCGCGCGCGGAGATCTGCAGTTCGGGCGTACGGTCCGCGCCATGTCCGCATCGAGCAAGCTGCTGAAGGCCTCGCTGGCCGCCGCCCTCTGCGCGCTCATGGCGCCTTCGGGCGCGCTCGCGAAGAAGAAGGCCGCGCCGCCTCCTCCTCCGCCGCCGCCCGCGGAGATCCCGCTCGCACCGCTCACGCCGCCGATCGAAGCGAAGACGATCCTCGCGAGCCCGGTCGACGCAGGGCCCGCCGCGGCGACGCCTGCTGCAGAGGTGACCGCGCCGATCGCTCCGGCCGAGGAGCGCGCACCGTTCCAGCTCGCGCCCCGCGTCGGGCTCTACCTTCCGCGCGGCGCGCTGGGCCTCGGTCCGCTCGTGGGCGCCGAGGTCGGCTGGACGCTGCCGATCTCGGGCGTCGCCGAGGCGATCGATCAGCGCTTCACGCTCGTACTCGCCGCCTCGTGGGTCGAGACCGGCCTCGCCGAGCCGTCGCTGGTGCAGGGCCGCGGCTACGACGCGGGCTTCTCGCAGCGCTCGGCGCTCGTCCCGATGGAGCTCGGCCTGCGCTGGCGGCTGCCGATCGACGTGCCGCTGGAGCTGCACGTGGAGGCAGGCTTCGGGCTCTTCGCGACCTGGACGAGCTTTCGCTCCTTCAGCACGACGACGGAGCAGTCGGATCTCACGCCGGGCTTCGTGGGTGCGGCCCAGGCAGAGCTGCCGCTCGGGCCGGGGCGCGCGGTGCTGCGGGTCGCGGACTTCGAGGCGAGCGCGGAGCTCGGGCCGCTCGGGCCGGGGCTGCAGGCGACGGGCGAGCCCTCCTTCGCGGGGATCGCGGTGGCGCTCGGCTACGTGGTGCCGCTCGGTCTGTAGCCACGCCGTTCTGAAACGTGGACATGTTTGCTGGGCCGGCGCGGTGCGCCGGACGGGAGGACAGGATGCGTATGGGATCGATGGGACGCTGGGCGCTCGCGCTCGCGCTCGCGACGGCGGGCGTGGCGGCGGGCTGTGCGGACGAGGACACCGAGGCGCCGGCCGCGCCATTCGTGGACCCGACGCTGCCGACGACGACGCGCGCGGAGGCCCTGCTGGTGCTCGGCGCGGCCGAGTACGCCTCGAGCGTCACCGTGTCGCGCACGCCGGCCTTCACGGCCGAAGAGACCGCTCCCGGCGCCACGACCGCTGATCCCTACACGGCTGAATTCGCGCTGAAGGTGCCGCTCGCGATCGGCGAGAACAAGCTCTCCTTCGTCGCGACCGACGAGGCAGGCAACGCCTCTGACGCGACGACGATCACGATCACGCGCGAGCCGAAGCGGCCGGCCGGGATCTCGATCACGCTGGACCGCACGACGGTCTCCGCGGACGACGGCCGGCTCACGGTCGTCGCCGCGGTCGCCTCGGACGATCCGCTCATGGGCCTCGACGGCTTCGTGATCGATCTCGCCGCGACGCCGGAGCTCCCGGGCGCGACGGCGATCACCGCGAGCGGCACGACCGACGCGCGCGGCGTCGCGACGATCGCGCTCGCGGAGCTCTTCCTCGCCGGGCCCTGGACCGTCGCGGCCACCTGGCACGACGACCCGACCGTCATGGACGCGCGGCCCTTCACGGTGACCGGCGGCCTGCCGGCGACGATCACGCTCGAGCTCGTGGCGACCGTCGATGGCGCAGAGCTGCGCGGCGCGGCGATCTCGGTGCCGCCCGACACGAACGTCACCGCGGCGATGATCGTGCAGGACGGCCGGCAGAACATCGTGGTCACGCCGCTGGATCTGCAGACCGACGCGCCCGGCGCCATCGTCGCGGGCGACACGCTGACGAACCTGCTCGTCGCGCGGGAGCAGCGGCCGTACCAGGTCGCGGCCTCCGTCGCGGCCGGCGCGGGCGGCGCGCGGCTCGGCGCTGCTGCAGAGCTGACCATCGTCCCGGGGCCCGCCACGGCGGTCTCGCTGACGGCCTCCGCCTCGCTCGTCACCGCCGGCACGCCGGTCCGTGTCACTGCGGTCTCCGTCGACGCCTTCGGGAACCCCCGCGACGCAGACCTGCTCGCCGTGACGCTCGAGCCGGGCGCGCTCGCCGCGGTCGGAGGGCTGATCACGCCGCAGACCGTCGGCGTGTTCACCATCCAGGCCGCGCTCGCCACCGACGGCGCGATCGTCTCGTCTGCGCCGCTCGAGGTCCTGCCGGCCGCGCCCGCGGTCCTCGCGCTGACGCTCACGCCGTCGCCGGCGGTCGTGCAGCCCGGCGGCACCGTCGCGTACAGCACCGCGGTCTCCGACGCCTTCGGCAACGCCATCACGAACGCCAACGTCTCGATCGTCACCGACGCGCCCGGCGCGATCGTCGGCGCGGGCGAGCTTCGCGGCTTCACGCGGGCCGGCGGCTACGTCGTCATCGCGCAGGTCACGGGCACGGCGGTCTCCGACACCGAGCCGCTGACGGTGAACGAGGGCCCCGCCTCCACGATCGATCTCGCGCTCGGCGGCCTCACCGTCGTCACGGGCGACGCGCTGCCGTACGTGTTCCGCGTCGTCGACGGCGCGGGCAACGTCGTCCCGAACCCGGCGGTCACGATCACGACGAACGCGCCCGCGGGCGGCGCCACCATCGACACCAACGCGCGCACGATCGTCTTCACCGCCGAGGGCACCTTCACCGTCACGGCCGACGCCGGCCTCGACGGCAACGGCAACCCGATCGTCGATCGCGAGACCGTCAGCGCGTTCGCCGCGCCCGACCGCACCGCGCCCACCGTCCTGGTCAGCGAGCCGATCCCCGGCAGCCGCTATGCGCCGGGCGACGTCATCACCGTGCGCGTCACGGGCGACGACGACCAGAGCCTCGGCTCGATCCGCGTGCAGCTGCGCGGGGCGATCAACGTCGACGAGACGCGGCTCGTGCCGACCGGCGTGCGGAACCTGACCGAGATCTTCAACATCAACGTCGGCAACAACCCGACGCTCGGCGCGGTCACGATCGTCGGGGCGGTCACCGATACGAGCGGCAACCTCGTCGTCTCGTCCCGCTTCTCCATCGAGATCGACCCGTCGATCACGATGGCGATCGGCGGGCCGGCGACGGCGATCACCACGCTCGTCGGCGGCGCGAACACGCGCATCAACGGGCCGCGCGGCGCGGCGTTCGATGCGGCGGGCCTGCTGTACCTCGCGAACTCCGCGGACAACCGCATCGTCACCTACGACCCGGCGACGGGCGCCACGGCGGTGCTCTCGCAGGGCCTGCCGAGCGCGCCGCGCGACCTGTTCTTCGACGGCACGCGGATGTTCGTGTCGCTGCAGAACCGGATCTTCCTGGTGGATCTCGTGACGGGCGCGCTCACGGCGTTCAACTCGAACGCGGGCGGCTCGCAGGTCGATCCGTTCGGGCTCGCGTCCGCGGGCGTCAACACGATGGTCGTCGCCGATCAGAGCCAGAGCGACGTGCGGCAGTGGTCGACCGCCGCCGCGCCGCTCGCCGCTCAGATCTCGAACGCGACCTTCCCGACGAACGTCGGCGGCAACCTCAACAACCCGTGGGGCGTCGCGCTCTCCGGCGTGCTGCTCTTCGTCTCCGACGACGGCAACGACGAGATCTGGCGGCGCAACACGGCGACGAACACCAACACGCTGCTCGCCGCGAACCCGCCCGAGGTCGACGCTCCTCGAGACATGTATCTCTCCGCGACGACGAACGATCTGTACTGGGTCAACCGCGGCGGTGGCGGCGGCACGGATGGCTCCGTCTACCGGCTGGTGCTCGACGGCAACGGCAACTGTGTCGGGCCCTGCACGCCGGAGCTCGTCGTGGGCGGCCTGCGCGATCCGTCGGGCCTCGTGCTCGATCCCGCCGGCGACCTGCTGATCATGGATGAGGGCTGGGACGCGGTCTTCCGCGTCACGGGCGCCTTCTAAGGAACGACCGAACGGGCGGGCTCCACCAGACGGGAGCTCGCTCGGGAGGACCGGCGATACGGCGGTGTGGCTGTGAGGGCCGCACACCCGAAGCGACGCACCGAACCACCGGATCGCCCGACGGCGCCGCCCCCAAAGCGGCGCCGTCGTCTATTCAGGGCCGACCGCTCCGCCGGTTCAGCCTGCGAGCTTCGAGAGCTGCGCGAGCCACGCCTCGGACAGTCCTGCGGACCGGGCGCCATCGCGGACCGCCTGCAGCCAGCGCACGCTGGGCGGCGCCTCCTTCGGCAGCCGGCGATCGGGCGAGGTGCGATACGCGACGGCCGCGATCGGCGCGCCGCCTGACAGCGGCGTCAGCTCACACGGGAACGCGGCATAGAGGCCGGAGATCGCGCCCTCCTTGTGCTCGACGAGGCCGCGCGCCTCGGCGGGCAGCGGGAGCGCGAGCCCCTCGACGAAGCTCGAGGCGTCCTCCGTGAGGCTGCCGCACGCGCCGCCCCAGAAGCGGCTCTCCACGTCGAAGCAGAGACGGTAGCCGGACAGCTTCGCCGGGACCGCGCCCTTGAAATCCGGCAGGCCGTAGCCGTGCTGCTCGGCCCACGCGGCGAAGGCCGCGCGATCCAGCGAGCTGCCGTAGAGGAACCAGGTGAACGGAGCGTCCGCTGCCGAGGCTTCGTGCGCTCTTCCGACCGTGACGAGCTTCGCCATCTCTTCCAACTCCAGGGACTCGGCTCGCGCCGAAGGGTGAACATCCGATACATCGCCAGCGGTTGCGACGATCCGGAGCCGACGGGGCCTCGCGTCGAACACAGCCGTCCCGCTCATCGACGCGGCGCTGGGTGCTCCGACCTGCAGCGGGATGGTCGCGTCCTCGTTCTGATCCGACGCCGCGAGGTGGCCAAGCCGCTACTCGGCGTTCCAGTCGCTCGCCGGCAGGATGCGCCAGCCGGTGTCGCTCGCGCCGCACTGCAGGCGCAGCACGCGCAGCGGCCACTTGCGGATCGTCTGGGTCCCGAGCCCCTCGCTCGTCTCGATCCAGAAGCGGTGGAAGGTGAGCGTGTAGTCGCAGGCGCCGCCGGCCTCCGCGAGCGCCCTGCGGAACGGGTTCTTCGGGTGCCAGTAGACCTCCTTGTCGACGCGCGCGACGGAGGCGAACGTCGGGTGGGTCTGCAGGAAGAGCTTCGCGCGGGCGCGCGTCGGCTCGAGCAGCTTTGCGGCGTCGGAGGCGGTCAGCTCGTCCATGAGCAGATCGCCCTCGCCGGCGTTCGCGAGATCCGGCGCGGGCCCGCCGCCCATCAGCTTGCCGAGCGCGTCGCGCCCCTCCTTGTCGAGCGCCTCGACGTTCGCGACGACCTCCGCGATCTTCCCCTTCTCGACCTTGCCGGCGTCGCGCGCGGCGATCTTCCAGTTCGCGAGCGAGAAGATCTTCGCGGTCATCGTCGCGCCGCCGAAGAGCGCCTCGAGCGCCTTGGGATCTCCCTCGCCCGTCAAGGCCTGCAGGTACGCTTCGGCGAGCTTGCGCGCGTCGTCCTTCGTGGCGGCGTCGACCGCGAGCTCGGTGCTGGAGGAGCTCCCGATCGGCGCGGCGGGCGCCTTGGGCTTCTCCTTGCCCTTCGCGGAGCCAGAGACAGGGACGAGCAGCATACAGAGCAGCAGTGCAGCTCTACGCATGATTCCTCGCAGGGTCAGTAGCAGGTCTCGCCGCACTTGCTCCACGGGGCGCCACCTTCGTCGGTGAAGCCCGTGGGCGTCAGCGTGTATCGGTAGGTCACCGGCGCCCAGTAGCCGCGCGTGAGGGTGACGGTCAGGTTCGGGCAGCTCGCCTGCCACGTGCCGTAGGTCTCGGTGTTGCCGGAGGGCACGGTCCAATAGCCGTAGTAGACGGTGCCATCCGCGGAGAAGCGCAGCTCCTCGCAGGCGGCGCCGCAGCCGGGGGTCCAGCCACCGACGAGCTGCGAGACGTCCAGACAATCGCCGCCACCGCCGCCGCCGCCGGGGTAGCAGATGGTCGCCCCGGCGTCGCCCTGGCAGGTGTAGGCCTCGCGGCAGTCGGGGTCGGCGCCGCAGCCGAGCAGGCAGCCCTGCTGGCCGCCGGTGAAGGCGTAACAGAAGCCTCCGGGGCAGTCGGCGTTGCTCGCGCACGCGCGGCTGCAGTAGCCGCCGGGGGAGTCGGTGACGCACGTGAGGCCCGCGTCGCACGTCGTCGCACAGGAG
>CAYHCR010000091.1:0-8712 GCA_964354895.1 uncultured Myxococcales bacterium
GATCGCGCCGCCGACGACGCGCAGCTGGCGGCCTTTGAGATCGACCCAGAGCGGCTGGCCGTGGGCGGTCATCCGTTCGAGCACCTCGCGGTGCGTCGCGCCGCGGATGGGCATCACCGTATTGAGCCGCAGGCCCTCCACGAGCGGGTGCGCGCAGACCTCGGCGAGGAAGTCGGCGTACGGGGGCGCTGTCACGATCGCGCGGACCTTCACGGACACCTCTGCAGTCGCGTCAAATTGCGATGGTGGCGGCGCAGAAGGGGCACGAGAACGTCCCGCGCGAGCCGGGCGGGAGCGGCGCCGTGCACTTGGGGCACTTCACCTCCCGCGGCACGCCTCTCGCGCCGAGGCGGGCCTCGAGCGCCGAGACGCGCTCGGGACTGTGGCGCGCCAGCATGTTCACCTTGAAGTCGTCGAAGTGGCCCCACGCCTGCGCGACGAGCGCCATCGCGGTGTCGACCGCCCGAGACTCGTCATCGAGCTGGAGGACCTGCGTCTCCCCGAGCGCGCGACGCCACTGCTGGTCGATCTCGTCGCCCTGCCGTCCACCGGGCCGGCGCAGGAACCATGCGTTCCAGCGGGTGCTCAGCTCCTGGAAGGCCGCGATCGCGTCGACGTCGCCGCGCGGCCGCCGGCCGATCACCTTCTCGATCTGCGCCGCGTCGAGCCGCTCGTGCATCGGCGCGTCGCCGAAGATCAGCAGGAACGGCCGCTCGGGCGCGCCCGTCAGCTCGACCTGGCGGTTCATCCAGTACGCGAACAGGCCGTACGACTCGGGCGCGTCGCCGCCGTTCCCCTCGCCGTAGATCGCGCCGAGCTGCGCCTCCAGATCGAACCCGCGCGCGAAGCTCGTCGCCTGCAGCGGCCAGCGATCCGCGGTGATGTCGCCGATCGCCGCGAACAGGACCTCCAGATCGGGCCGGTACTGCGAGAGCGTGTTGAAGAGCAGCGGGAGGCGGTCGAAGATCTCGGCCGGCCAGCTCGCCATCGACCCGGTGACGTCGACCGCGATCACGAGCGGGTTCTTGCTGGCGCTCGTCACCTTTTTTCTGGGATCGACGCGCTCCAGATCGGGCGACGAGCGGCCATAGCTGCGAGGGCCTGCCGCCGCGGCGCGCTTGGCCTCGGCCGCGCGCTCGACGGAGGTGGCAGGGCTGTAGGAGTAGGCGCCCGGCGAGCTCCAACCCGACGTGTCGTCGTCCCAAGAGTACATGCGGCCTCCGTGTATGGCGCGGCACCCTAGCCAAGCGGCCGGCGCGCGTCCCCGTCAGAGCGCGAGCACGCCTTCGACCGCCTCCATCATCCGCACGCGGCGCCGGGTGACCGGGCTGCTGCCGTCGATGAGCGCCTCCGTCTCCCGCAGCACGCGCGGCAGATCGAAGCGACGGACCGAAGGGTCGTTCGTCGGCGTCCCGCCCTCCACCGGCGCCTGCCAGCCGACCATCTCGCCGCGGGCGCCCGAGAGCAGCGCCTCCACCGCGGCGAGCGCGAGCCGGCCGCCGATCATCCGGTCCTGAAAGGATGGATTGCCGCCTCGAACGAGGTGGCCGAGCACGGTCGCGCGGACCTCGAGGCCGGGCAGCTCTGCGGCGAGCGACTCTTCGACGCGCTGGACGAGGCGCGTGCACGACACCTCGACGCCTTCGGCCTTCACGATCAGCACGCGCTGCTTGTCGCGGCCGGGCGCGAAGCCGCGGCGGATCACGTCGGCGACGCGGCGGACGACCTCCTCCTCCGGCAGATCTTTCTCCCGGAAGAGCGCGGCGTCCGCGCCGGCGGCGATCGACGAGGCCATCGCGAGGTAGCCGCACTGCCGGCCCATGACCTCGACGACGAAGGCGCGGCGGTGGGCGCGGGCGGTGTCGGAGATGCGGTCGCACGCCTCGACGATCGTGTTGAGCGCGGTGTCGACGCCGATCGCCGAGCCCGTGCAGCCGATGTCGTTGTCGATCGAGGCCGGGAGCCCCAGGACCGGCACGCCGTGCTCACGGCCGAAGACGTCGGCGCCGGCGAGCGAGCCGTTGCCACCGATGACGATGAGCCCCTCCGCGCCGGCCTCGCGCAGCTTTGCGGCCGCAGCGGCGCGCCCCGCCGGATCGCGGAACCGAAGGCTGCGGGCCGAGCCGAGCAGCGTCCCGCCGAGGTGGTTGGCGGCGTCTACTTCGGCGTCGGGGGCGAGCCCGCTCGCGGCGTGGCCCGACGCACGCGTCAGCGGTCGGAAGGCGCCATCGACGAGCCCCTCGTAGCCCATCCGTACACCGAGGACCTGCACGCCGCGGCCGGCGGCGACCTTCACGGCGGCGCGGAGCGCAGCGTTCATACCCGGCGAGTCTCCGCCGGAGGTGAGGATCGCGATCGTCTTCATCGGCGCATCGTAGCGAGCTGAGGACGTCTTTGCCGCGCGCGGCGCGTCAACCATCGCCCGCTGGAGATAGCTACGCCCGCTCCGGAGACCCATTTCCCCGGAGCGGGCGCTTGGTGATGCGCGAGCCGTTCGCACCACGAAGATTCAGGTGGTCCTGCGACCCGGCGGCTCACGCCGGGCGGACGGGCGGGCACCCGACGCTGCGGTGCCCGCGCCGAGCGCTGCTTCAGCGCTTGAGCTGCAGGACGACGAGCTTGGAGCGACCGCCGAAGACGTTGTAGCTGCTGGCGCTGCCGATCTCGCCCGGGTTCGCGCCACGGGCGGTCAGCTCGAGGACATGGTTGCCGGCGCTGACGTTCCGCAGCACGTGGAAGATCCGCGCGCTGCCGGGGCCGGCCGCCGGGACGTAGCTCTTGGCGTCGACCGGGAGGACGTTCGCGACCTGGGCGTCGAGGCGGAGGTTCAGATTGGCGGCGTGCGTGGCCGAGTTGTGGTCCTGCGTGACGACCTCGCCGATCAGGAGCAGATCGCTCGCCTCGGTCAGCGTGAACGTGCGGGACGCGACCACGGTGTAGTTCGAGTTGTTGATGAAGGTCAGCCCGCCGTTCGCCGGCGCAAAGTCGAAGACGTCGTTCCCGAGGAGGCCGTCATCACCGGCGGCACCGACCGCGCCCGCCACGCCGGCCGGACCCCGCGCCCCGTCCGCACCTCTCGCGCCGTCGCTCCCCGTCACGCCCGCCGGCCCCATCGCGCCCGTCGGCCCCATCGCGCCCGTCGGGCCGATCGGCCCCTCCACGCCCGGCTCGCCCTGCGCCCCCTGCGCGCCGATCGCGCCCACGTCCCCCGCGATCCCCTGCGGCCCCATCACGCCGGGCTCGCCGGGGTCGCCCTTCTCGCCCTGCAGGAACGTCAGCTCGCGCTCGAGCGCGCCGCTCGCGTGCCGGACCCGCACCGTCACCGGCCCCTCGTTGAGCATCTCGGGCACGAGCAGTCGCGCCATCGACTCGGTCGCCTCGAGCACCTGCGCCGACCGCTCCACACCGTTCTGCAGGAAGGTGATCTCGGCCCGGTCGAGCCCGCGCCCGGTGATCGTGATCGCGTTGCGGACGTGGTGCGCGCTGTGGCCGTCCGCGCCGTCGACGGTGCCGTCGCCGTCGATCAGTTCGACAGTGAGCTCCTCCATCGCCGCGCCTCCGCCGCTGCCGTCACCCGCGGTGCCGCCGCCGTCGCTGCCGCCGGAGCCGGAGCCGGAGCCGGAGCCGTCCTCACCGCCGCCTCCATCGCGACCGGAGACGGGACGGGCGTCCGCGACCTGGATCGAGGGGGGCGCGTCACCGCAGGCGGCGAGGCAGGAGAAGGCGAGGATCGATGCGAGGAACTGGATCTTCTTCATGGTCGGCTCCACGTGGTCGGGGCCGCTCGGGCCCGGGACCGTTGCCGTGAGCTCTGTTGCTCGACGGACGCAGACCTCCATCGCAGGGTTGGTGCCAGCGTCGGCCACAAGCAAAACCAGGTATTTACGCGTCTTGCTGGGGGCCCGAAAATCGGGCCCGGCCCGAAAATCGGGCCCCCCCGGGGCCCGGAATGCGGTCCCTCCCCCTGGCTCGAGTGCGCTGGCTCTGTGCGCAGGGAGCGCGCTCGACGCGCGACCGCGCGGTGCGTCAGAACGGGGGGTCCGGCGCTTGCATCTTGAGAATCCACAAGGCACAGTCCGCCCCCCAATCGCCCGACGGAGTGTCGTTCGGCGAATCGAAGGAGGCGGCTTCTGGCCCGCGAAGATCTGATCGAGGTCGAAGGGGTGATCACGGATGTGCACCCCGGCGGCATGTTTACCGTGAAGTTGGATCAGGGCCCTGCGATCCAGGCCCGGGTCGGCGGCAAGATGCGGCAGCACTTCATCCGCATCGTGCTCGGTGACCGCGTGAAGGTCGGCGTCTCTCCGTACGACCCGACCCACGGGATCATCACCTACCGGAGCAAGTAGCCGCTTTGGAGTCCCCGCACCGATGATCGAGTCCCTGCTCGGCCGACGCCATGGGTTCAAGTGGCGGCCGCGTCAGCGTTTCATCCGCACGGAGTCCGGCGAGGTCGCCGTGCGGGGCTACCGGGACGTCGTGGACGCGCTGCCCCGCGGCGAGCACGCACGAGAGGCGCTCGACGCCGCGGTGCTCACGTGGGCGACGGCGCACCGGGTCGAGTCGAGCGACGCCTCGATCCTCGTCGAGCTGACCGCGAAGGGGCTGCAGCACCGCCACATCCTCGCGGCCCTCGAGGACACCGGGCTCTCTCTGGTGCAGGTCCAGGACGCGGTCGACCGGCTCTACACCGCCGGTCTGGTCGCGCCGATCGACGGCCAGACGCCCGAGTCGCGCGGACAGGCGTGAGCGCGCACGACCGGGGCGACGCAGCCCCGGCTGGCGCCGCGCCGCTCCCTGTCTTAGATCTCCCGTCGTCCATGACAGGCGGAAAGCTCCTTCGGCTTCCGGCCTCCGGACGCCTCCTCGTCAGCACGGATCTCCAGGGAAACCTGCGGGACTTCCGCGCGCTCGCCACCCTCTTCGAGGCGCGCAGGGCGCAGGGCGAGGCGCTGTACCTGCTCTTCCTCGGCGACCTCGTGCACGGTCCGACGATCCCGCGCGAGCACTGGCCCAGCCACCTCGGCGAGTACTACCAGGACGCCTCCGACGATGTGGTCGTCGAGCTGCTCGCGCTGCGTGAGCGGCACCCCGGCTGCGTCCACGCGTTGCTCGGAAACCACGAGCACGCCCACGTCGGTGGCCCGCCCACGAGCAAGTTCTGGGAGGACGAGGCGACCCACCTCGAGCACCGCGCCGGACCGGCGCGCACCGCCCTGATCCGCGGGCTCTTCGCCACGTTCCCGCTCGTCGCGCTCGCGCCCTGCGGCGTCGTCTTCACGCACGGCGCGCCCTCTGCGGCGCCGACGACGATCGAGGAGATCGAGGCGGTCGAGTACGGCGGTCACCAGGACAAGTGGTTCGACGAGATCTTCGCCGTCCCCGTCCTCGGGCCCCTGCTTTGGTCGCGCTGGGCAGAGCCCGTACAGGCACGCGCCTTCGCCGCGGCGCTCGGCGCGCGGCTCTGCCTGTTCGGCCACGACGTCGCGGTCGAGGGCTTCGAGCGGATCGGCGAGGAGCAGCTGCTCTTCTCGACGAGCTACGGGCTGGTCGACGGTCGGAAGGTCTACGTCGAGCTCGATCTCGCGGCGCGGTACGAGAGCGTCGCCGAGCTGCAGGAGGGGCGAGAGATCAGGCCGCTCTTTCCGGCGGCGGCCGCCGCGCTCTCTCCGCAGCCAGCGGGTCCTCGGACGTAGTCGCCACGCGGCGCTCGCGTCAGCCCCGGGCGTGATCGACGAAGAGCGTCCCCGGCAGGCCCGCCTCGAGCCGGCCGATCACGGCCGCGGCCGGGGTGCGCGCCTCCCGCAGCGCGCCGAGCAGCGCGTCGGCCCGGTCGGGCGCCACCACGAGCAGCAGCCCGCCGGAGGTCTGCGCGTCGCAGAGTACGAGCTGCGCCTCGTTCGTGAGCCCGGCCTGCCACGTCGTGCAGCCTTGCAGGAAGCGCAGGTTCGCGCGCGTCCCGCCCGGCGCGACGCCCTCCGTCACGTAGTCCCAGGCGGCCGACAGCACCGGCACCTCCGAGAGCCAGACCCGCGCGGCGAGCCTCGAGCCGGCGGCCACGTTGCGAAGGTGGCCGAGCAGGCCGAAGCCCGTGACGTCCGTGCAGGCGTGCGGGTCGAACGGTCGCGCGGCCTCACAGGCGTCCCGATTGAGCGTCGCCATGAGGCGGATCGCCTCGACGATCGCGCCGTGGCGATCGACGTCGTTCTTCGCCGCGGTCGTGATGATCCCGAGGCCGAGGGGCTTCGTGAGCACGAGCAGGTCGCCCGGGCGGCCGCCCGCGTTCGACCAGATCTTCGCGGGGTGCACGAGCCCCGTCACCGCGAGCCCGTAGATCGGCTCCTCGCTCTTGATCGTGTGGCCGCCGACGATGTCGATGCCGGCCTCCTTCGCCTTCTCCGCGCCGCCACGCAGGATCTCGGCCAGCACGTCGTCCGGCAACGACGCCTCGGGGAAGCCGACCAGATTGAGCGCGGAGATCGGCCGACCGCCCATCGCCCAGACATCCGAGAGCGCGTTCGCCGCCGCGACCGCGCCGAAGTCGTACGGGTCGTCGACGATCGGCGTGAAGAAGTCGGTCGTCAGCACGAGCGCGCGCTCGTCGTCGAGGCGGTAGACGGCGGCGTCGTCGGCCGTCGCGCTGCCGACGAGGACGTTGGGATCCGTGACGGGCGGCAGGCGGGCGAGCAGGGGCAACAGGTAGCCGGGCGGCTGCTTCGCGGCGCAGCCCGCGCGCTTCGCGAATTTCGTGAGGCGGACCTGCGTCATGGGATCACCCCGGGAAACGGAGCATGGCCGCGCGGACCTCGTCCGGCAGCGCGAGCGAGCGCATCGCCGCGAGATCCGTGGTGACCACCGTGAGCGTCGCCTCGGCGCAGAGCTGTCCGTCCGAGCTCCGAAGCGCGCGGTAGCGACACTGCACGGACGAGCGGCCGAGCTGCGGGAACGAGAGCTCGATGCGCGCCTCGTCTCCGAAGCGCAGCGGCGCGTGGAAGGCGCTCTCCACCTTCACAGCGGGCCAGCCGATGCGGCGCTCGCCGATGAAGAGGTGGTACGGCGTGCCGGTCTCCGGGCCGAAGAAGTCCTCGAAGACACGGTGGAAGAGATCGAAGAAGCGGGGGTAGTAGAGGATCCCCGCGGCGTCGATCTCCTGGAAGCGCACCGGCTCGCGCCCGGCGAAGACGCGCGCGGTCACTCGAACGCCGGGATCCCCGTCAATTCCTTGCCGAGGATCAGCGTGTGGATGTCGTGCGTGCCCTCGTAGGTGTAGACGCTCTCGAGGTTCACCATGTGTCGCATCACGGGGAACTCGTCGGTGATGCCGTTCGCGCCGAGCATCTCGCGGGCGACGCGCGCCGCCTCGAGCGCCATGCGGACGTTGTTGCGCTTGGCGAAGGAGATCTGCACCGGCGTCGCGCGATCGAGGTCCTTGAGCTGGCCGAGGCGCAGGTTCACCATCTGCGCCTTCACGAGCTCGTAATACATCTCGGCGAGCTTCACCTGCGTGATCTGGAAGGCGGCGAGCGGCTTGCCGAACTGCACACGTTCCAGCGTGTACTTGCGCGCCGCCTCGAAGACCGCGATGTGCGCGCCGGTGGCGCCCCACGCGATGCCGTAGCGCGCCTGGTTGAGGCAGGAGAGCGGGCCGCGCAGGCCCTTCACCTCGGGGAGCATGTTTGCCGCCGGCACCCGCACGTCCTCGAGCGTGAGCTCGCTCGTCACCGACGCGCGCAGCGAGAGCTTCCCGTGGATCTCGGGGGCGGCGAAGCCCTTGGTACCCTTCTCCACGAGGAAGCCGCGCACGGAGGCCGAGTCGTCGCCTTCGGTCTTCGCCCAGACGATCGCGACGTCGGCCACCGTGCCGTTCGTGATCCACATCTTGGCGCCGTTGAGGACCCACTCGTCCCCGTCCTTGCGCGCCCTGGTCTTCATGCCGCCGGGGTCCGAGCCGTAGTCGGGCTCGGTCAGGCCGAAGCAGCCGATCAGCTCGCCGCTCGCCAGCTTGGGCAGCCACTTCTGCTTCTGCGTTTCGCTGCCGAACTTCCAGATCGGATACATCACGAGCGAGCCCTGCACCGAGCAGAACGAGCGGAGGCCGGAGTCGCCGCGCTCCATCTCCTGCATCGCGAGGCCGTACGAGACGTTGTCCGTGCCGGGGCAGTCATAGCCCGTCAGGTTCATCCCGAGCAGGCCCAGGCCCCCGATCCGCGTCGCCATCTCGCGCGGGAAGGTGCCGGCGCGGAAGTGCTTCACGATGATCGGGAGGAATTCTTTCTCCACGAACTCGCGGCTGGTGCGGCGGATGAGCTTCTGCTCGTCGTTGAGCAGATCATCGAGGTGGAAGAGGTCGGTGCCGAGCAGCGTCTCGCCCATGATCGCTCCGTGGAGGAGCGGCCGAAGCCGCGGAGGCGGGGGTCGTAACACCCGCTCCGGAGGGCCGCAAGGAGCGGCCCCCACCGCCGCACTCGCGCCCCGACGCGCGCTGCCTCGAGCTGCGCGACGCGCCCGAGGCGGCCTTTTCGCACAGACCAAAGCGGACTAGATCCGCGCGCCCGTCGCCGGGGCGGCGGGCTGCACGAACGGGGGCGTCGATGAAGAAGGTGCTGCTGGTCCTTGGAATCTCGCTCGCGGCGGCGCTCGGCCTGCTGCTCACGACGGTCGCGTTGCAGCCGTCGCACTACCGCATCGAGCGGAGCCGCACGCTGCCGGGCT
>CAYHCR010000092.1:0-8707 GCA_964354895.1 uncultured Myxococcales bacterium
GACCTCGCTCGCCCGCGTGGGCGTCGACTTCACGACCGCCGGCCAGCTCCTGCAGGCCCTCGCCGGCTCGCTCGATCCCAAACGGCTGCGCACCGGCGACGAGTTCCGCGTGACGCTGCAGGCCGGCCGCGTCGAGGCGCTCGAGTACAAGCGCGGCCCCGTCGACGAGTACCGCGTGCGGCGCGACGGCGAGCGCTTCGTCGGCGCGAAGGTCGAGTTCGACGTGCAGAAGGAGGTCGTCGAGGTCTCGGCGACGCTGCACTCCTCGCTGTGGGAGGCGATGCGCGCGGCGGGCCAGGATCCGCAGCTCGCCCTGCTCTTCGCCGACGTCTTCGCGTGGGACGTCGATTTCTACATGGACCCGCGCAAGGGCGACGCGTTCCGAATCGTGGTGGAGCGGTACGTCCACGAGGGGCGGCTGCTGCGGTATGGCGAGATCCTCGCCGCCGAATACCAGGGCGCGCTCACCGGTGACAAACGTGTGTATCGCTGGGTCGATCCGGCGAAGGGCACGCCCGCCTACTTCGCCGCCGACGGCAGCTCGACGCGGCGCGCGTTCCTCAAGAGCCCGCTCAAATTCGCGAACGTCACCTCGAAGTACGGCGGCCGCATGCACCCGGTCCTGAAATTCATGAAGAAGCACGAGGGCGTCGACTACGGCGCGCCGACGGGCACGCCGATCTGGGCGGTCGCCGACGGCGTCGTCACGAAGGCCGGCTGGGGCGGCGGCTGCGGGAACATGGTCTCGATCCGGCACGCCAACGGGCTCGAGACCGTCTACTGCCACCTCAGCGCGATCGGCGAAGGCGTGAAGCAGGGCGTGCGCGTCGCGCAGAAGAGGGTGATCGGGCTCGTCGGCACGACGGGGCTCTCGACCGGGCCGCACCTGCACTACGCGGTGAAGAAGGGCGGCGCGTTCGTGAACCCGCTCGAGCTGAAGTTCCCGCCGGCCGAGCCGCTCAAGCCGGAGCAGATCGTGGCGTTCCAGGCGGACGTCGCGCCGCTCGTCGCGCAGCTGGAGCGGCTGGCGGTCGCCGCGGCGGGAGGCGCGGCGGCGGCCCAGCAGAACTGACCACCGAGGCACCGGTCCGGCAGGACGGACCGCCGAGGCGCCGGACCCGCAGCACGGATCGGCGGCGCTACCCGCCCACGGCGCCGCAGTTGTCGGCGAGACCGTCGCAGTCGTCGTCGATCCCGTTGCGACAGATCCAGCTGCCGGGACCCGCGCTGAGCTCCGAGGGCAGGCTCGAGCCCTGGCAGTCGAAGTCGGCGCAGTCGAGCTGCCCGTCGCAGTCGTCGTCGAGACCGTCGCTGCAGTCGGACTCGGACTGGAGGCTCGGGCAGCCGCACGTCAGCGCCGGCGTGCCACCCACGTAGAGCCAGCGCTGGTTGTCCGGCCCGCACGGCGCGCCGATGCAGTTGCCGTCCGCGTCATCCGCGGCGCCATCGCCGTCCTGGTCCCCCACCTGCGCACAGCGCTCCGGCGTCCCCGTCGGGCAGGACGGCATCGACGAGCGGGCGCAGTCGAGATCGCCGCAGCCGTAGAGGCCGTCGAGGTCGCCGTCGGTGGAGAGGCCGTTGCAGACCTGCAGATCGGCGGTGTTCGGATCGCAGCGTGGATTTGCAAAGCAGTCCGAGTCGAAGCAGTCCGTCTGGCCGTCGACGTCGTCATCCCAGCGATCGTCGCAGACCTCGGCCGCGAAGGGCCCGATGCAGAACGGCTCGACGGTGCAGCGCGGGTCGTGGCAGTCCACGAGGCCATTGCCGTCGTCGTCCCGGCCATTCCGGCAATACTCCACGGGGGCGAGGGGACCGCCGCCCCCCGCGCCGCCCGGCGCCATGCAGTCGGGCGAGGCGAAGCAGTCGGGGTCCAGACAGTCCGCGACAGTGTCCGCGTCGTTGTCGATCGTGTCCGCGCAGTTGGCCTCAATCGATCCGCCGCCGCCGCCGCCGCCGCCGGCACCACCGCAGGGCGGCCGCAGGAAGCACTCCGGGTCGAAGCAGTCTGCGACGCCGTCGAGATCGTCGTCGAGCCCGTTGCCGCAGAGCTCTCCGTTCGCGCACGTCTCGTCCGTGCCGCCGTCGCAGTCGTCGTCGACGAGATTGCCGCACAGCTCTGCCGGCCCCGGCAGGACCTGCCCGGTGCACTGGTCCGAGAAGAGTCCGCCTGCGCAGAACTGCTCGCCGGGCCGGCAGGCGCCCCGGCCGGCGGCCGCCGCGGGCCCTGTGTAGCAGGGCTGCCGTTGGCCGCCCCCGCAGACACAGCCCTCCTCGGTGAGCCCGTCGAGATCGTTGTCGAGGAGATCCCCGCACTGCTCGGCTGGGCCGCACGGTACGAGTCCCGCGCAGGCTGCGTCGGCGCAGTCGATGGCCGCGTCGCAGTCGTCGTCGAGGCCGTTCGCGCAGAGCTCCACGAGCCCCGCGAGCCCATCGTCGATCTGGTTGTCGCAGTCGTCGTCCTTGCCGTTGCAACTCTCCGCGATCGGCGTCACCGAACCGCTGCAGCCGGCCCACACGCCGGCCGTGCAGCGCTGCGTCCCGGCGAGGCACTCGCCGACGCCCGCTTCGCCCGGCCCGCCCGAGTAGCAGCTCCGAGGCACGCCCTCGCAGTCGGCGTCGGCGCAGTCGATCGCGACGTCGCCGTCGTTGTCGAGGCCATCGTTGCAGTCCGTCTCGCCAGTGCCACCGCTGCCGCCCCGGCCTCCGACGCCGCTGCCGCCCTTTCCGCCCACGCCGCTGCCGCCGACGCCGCTGCTGCCCTGGCCTCCGACGCCACTGCCTCCCTGGCCTCCGACGCCGCTGCCGCCCTGGCCTCCGACGCCGCTGCCGCCCTGGCCTCCGACGCCGCCGCCGCCCGTCCCGTCGCCGCCCGTCCCGCCGTCGCCGCCCACCGGCACGACGCAGACGCCCGCTTCTCCGCAGCGTCCTCCGCCCGGGCAGTCGCCGTCGCCGAGGCACTGCACGACGGTCACCTCGGGACAACCAGCGAGCAGCAGTGCAGCGAAGAGCGCCCAGCCCGCGATGCGCAGCTCTGCGGCTCTCATCGGACCTCCGTGGCCGGTTCGTCCGGGCCGAGCCAGAGCAGCGACGAGGCCACCGCGACCGCGCCGACGCCGAGGAGCCCGAGCCCGAGCCCGGCGTCCCGCTCGATCGCGTCGGCGTCCGCCTGCAGCTGTGGCTCTGCGGCGTCGCCCCACGCGCCGGCGTAGAGGACGCCGCCACCCACGAACGCGGCCGCCCCGAGTCCCACCCCGACCCACCGCGGCCAGGACGCAGGTTCGTCCCGCTCGATCGGCGCCGCCACCGCTGCGACCGGGGCGACCGGGACGACCTCGGGCGAGAGCACCGCGAGCACCTCGCGCACGCCGGCGCGCCCTTCGTCGACGAGGCGCTCCTCGCTCATCGCCTCACGCGACGCGCGCTTGAGCGTGGTCGCGGACCGGATGTCGAGCAGAGAAAAGCTCAGCAGCCAGCGGGTGCCGAACCTCGTCACCTCGGAGGCGAGCACGAAGTCGACGCCGAGCGCGCCGCCGATCTCCGCCAGGCAGCTGGGCGTCCGCGCAGCCCAGCAGCTCCTTCTGCCGCTCGAAGCCGACGAGCGCGCGGATCTCGGCCGGGCTCGTGACGCTGAGCGTGTCGCGCCGAGAGGCCTCCGCGGCGAAGAGCGTGCTGAGCCCCTCGACGGCCTTCGGATCGACGTGGCCCTTCGCGGTCACGTCGAGCAGGGCGAGCTTCTTCCGATCGGCGGCGGCCGCCGGCGCGGCGAGCGACAAGACCAGCGCGACGGCGAGGCAACGGACGGTCACGACTCCCCCCAAGGCAACCGATCCACGCTGCCGCGACCGGCCGCGGGGGTCAACGAGGATGGCGGCCTACAGGCGGGCGGCGAGCGCCGACGCCGCGCGCGCGGCCATCGCCATGATCGTCACCTGCGGGTTGACGCCGAGCGAGCTCGGCACCGTCGAGCCGTCCATCACGTAGAGGTTGTCGGTGCCGTGGACGCGGTGGTCGAAGTCGACGACGCCCTCCTGCGCCGTGGCGCCGGGGCGGCTGGTCCCGAGCGGGTGAAAGCCCATCGCCCGGAAATCAGCGGCGCGGAACTTTCGCAGGGCGATCGCGCGCGCGTCCTCGATCGACGTGACGCCGTCGACGCCGGCGATGCCGGTGAGGACCTCCTCGGCCCCCCCGCGCAGCAGCAATTCCGTCAGCGCGGCGGCGCCGCGCGTCCAGAGCGCTACGACGTCCGGCGGCACGTCGTAGCGCACGATCGGCCGATTCCCAGGGCCACGCAGCACGGAGCCGACGCCGCGATCGCGGACCATGAAGCCGAACTGCACGACGCGGTCCTGCGCGTCCATCCACCGCGTCAGCTCGCGACCGACGTACGGGATCGCGGGGGCGGCGAGCTGCGGCGGCGCATAGAAGCCCTCGAAGCGCAGCCGCGGATCGACGAAGTCATTCACGCCGTAGCCCTGCGGGATCGCGGCCCAGGGCGCGACCGGCCGATCGAGCCGGGCGAAGAGCCCGAGCGCCGGGTGGATGCTCAGGTTCTTCCCGAGCCACGGCGAGCGCACGCCGTGATCGGCGAGGAGGCCGGGGCCGTAGATCGAGCCGCACGCGAGCACGACCGCGCGCGCCTTCACGACGAGCCGCTTGGGCGCGCCCGCCGCGTCGTGACCCTTCGCCTCGACCGCGACGACCCGCGCCCCCTTGCTGAGCAGGCGGCTCACGACGAGGCCCGTGAAGAGCTGCGCGCCCGCCCGCAGCGCGCGGGGCACCCAGCTCACGTCGGCGGAGCGCTTGGCGCCGGTCGGACAGCCGATCGGGCACTGCCCCTGCCCGTCGCACGAGGGCGCGTTGCGGCGCAGCGGCCCGTGCGGCGCGCCCATCGCGTCGGCGCCCTTCGCGACGATCTTCGCGACCTCGCCCAGGTACCGCCGGCCGCCCGGCTCGACCTGCAGCTCGCGCTCGACGAGATCGAGCCACGGCGCGAAGTTCTGCGGGTCGAAGTCGGACGGAAAGCCCTGCGCCCGCCACTCGGCGAGCACGGCGTCGGGCGTGCGGTAGCAGGTGCCGGAGTTGATCGCGGTCGAGCCGCCGACCATGCGGCCGAGCGGCACCCCGATGCCGGCGTTGCCGATCGCGACGACCATGCCGCCGTCGCGCCAGAGCTTGAGCAGTCGCTCCTCGGCGGGTCCGGCGAATTGCGGCCGGCGCTCGTATCGACCCTCTTCGATCAGCACGACCGCGAGGCCCTTCTCCGCGAGGAACGCTGCGGCGGTCGCGCCGCCCGCGCCGGTGCCGACGATCACCACGTCGCACTCGAGCGCCTGCTCGGTGGGCAGCGCCTCGGGCGCGGTGACCTGCCGCATCCAGCGGGGCTCCGGCTCGTTCGGCGGCGGCGGCGCCTCGGGCCAGCCGACCGCGGCGAGGTAGTCCGCGCGCGCGAAGTGCGCCGTCCGCAGCGGGAGGCCTGCGAGCAGCAGCAGCGCTTCCCCCGCCGGACGGGCGCGGCTGAGCGCCTCGACGAAGTCGCGCCGGCGCTCGAGCGCGAGACCCGCGAGCCGGTGGCCGGTGCGCGCGAAGCAGAGCGCGTCGAGCGCGACGAGCGCGGTCCGCACGAAGCCGGTGACGTGAAGCGGAAGCAGCGGCCAGAGGCGCCGGGCGATGCGGAGCGTGCGCTCGTCGAAGGCGGGGACCTTCTCCCCGGCCACCAGCATCGCTTCCCCGAGCGCGGTCAGCAGCCGCTCGTCGCGGGGCGTCAGGGGATCGGCGGCCGGCAGCTCGGGATCGACGGCGCCGGCGCGCCCCGGCCCGAGCGCGGCCGTGCGCGGGCCGAACGAGCCGAGGAACGAAGGCAACGTGCCGAGATCGAAGGCCATCGTGCCTTCGGCGATCGTGCGCGCGCCGTCGAGCAGCTTCGCGGCCATCACGGTCATCGACTGGACGGGCGAGAGGCCGTCGAGATCCTTGCGCCCGAGCAGGCGCAGCGGGCGGCCGTCGTCGGCGTCGAACGTCACGTCGTAGGTGAGCGAGCGATCGCCGAGCGGCGAGACGCACAGGTGTCCGACGAGCGGCGCGACCGCGGCGTACCCGGGCGCGCTGATCGTGCCGGTCAGCGCGAGCCGGCCGCTCCGCAGCAGGGAGGCGAGCGACTTCGCCTCCGCGCGGACCTCGAATTCGATCGCCCGCGCGAAGCCGGTCTCGTCGACGAGGTGACCGCGCATCGTCTCGCGGAAGGAGAGCGCCATGGTCAGGCCTGCAGGGGGAAGGGCGGCTCGTCGCCGCGCACGAGGAACTCGAGCGCGCCACCGTGGGCGCTCGTGAGCACGAAGGGATCGTCGTCCGGCGGATCGAGCCGGAGCGTCACGCGCGCGAGCTTGCTGTTGAGGCAGCGCGCGACCGAACCGTCGGGGTTCTCGTAGCCGAGCCCGACGATGCGAGAGGTCCGCGCCTCCATCGTCAGCTCGGCGCGGCCGCCGGCGCCCGTCATCGCGAGCGACCAGCGCGGGAACTCGATCCGGGGAGAGTGGTTCCAGAGATCCGCGAGCCGATCGAACCGGTACTCGCGCGCGCCGCGACGCACGACCAGCAGCGAGAGCAGCGGCGTCGTGAGCCCGCCGATCCGGATGCTGCCGGAGCCGCCCTCGGCGAACGCGAACGGCTCGCCGGCGGCGTCCAGGAAGAGCGTCTGGCCCCACGCGTAGCGCTGGTGGTGGGCGGGGCCCCAGTTGTGGCCCTCGCTGCCGACCCAGCCGGCGAGCTCGAGGCGGCGGTCGCCAAGCTGCACCCAGCCGCTCGCGCGCAGGGCCGGGCGCGGGGTCAGCGTCTGGTTCTTCGGGAACGGGCCGTCGATCAGGCGCGGCGACGGGTAGAGACAGAGCGGCGCGCCGAGCGGACCGGGACAGCGCTGCAGCTTCAGCTCCCACGAGATCGTCCCGCGCGGCGAGGAGAGCGCCCCGCGCGCGGTGCCGGCGTCGCCGTCGATCGCGAGCGTCGCGCCCGCCGCGTCCAGCGCCAGCGGCGGACCGTGCAGGCTCGCGGCCGCGCGGGGCACGGTCTGCTTGACGGCGAAGGTCTCGTCCCCGTCGAAGAACGCGGCCCACGCCTCCGCCACGTCGGGGCCACCGTCGCGACGACCCTCGAGCGTCGTGATCTTCAGCCAGAGCGCGCGCGGGGCGGCCGGATCGACGAAGCGCAGGAACCAGCTCTCGACGTGCGGGCGACCGCCGCCGGGGGAGCGCGGCGCGTCGGGGTGGCGCGAGCCGCTCATGCGTGCGCTCCGATCGGGCGATGGGCGCTCACGCGAGGGCGCCGAGCTGGTGGTCGACGTGCGCGGCGATCGCGCGTCGGGCGGCGTCCGGGCCCTGGCGGCGCAGCGCGAGGCGCAGGGCCCGCAGCGGCGCGGGCGGGACCGGGACGCCGCGGTAGAGCGCGCCGAAGTGACGGGCGTGCTCGACGTAGACCCGCCCGCTCGCGCTGCAGACGAGCGAGAGGACGCGGTTTCCGCTGGCCGCGGTCAGCGCCTCGTAGAGCGCCCAGTCGGCGGCCTGCGCCTCCGCGAGCGTGGTCGCCGCCAGCAGGCGCACGCAGGCGGCGTCGAGCTCCACCAGCTGCGCAGGTGTCCGGCGCTCGGCGGCGAGCGCCGCCGTGAACGCGAGCAACGCGCTGCGGACCTCGAGCAGCTCGGCCAGCATCTTGCGATCGACGCGCCCGCCGGGGGCGAGCAGGAAGGGCAGCAGCTGCAGGCCCGCCTCGGCGAGGAAGTCGGCGACGCGGGTGCCGCCACCGTGGCGCGTCTGCACGAGCCCCCACGCCTCGAGCCGACGGAGCGCCTCGCGCACGGAGGAGCGGTTCACGCCGAACTGCGTGGCGAGCTCGCGCTCGGCGGGGAGCGCGACGCCGGGAGAGAGGCCGCCGCCGAGGATCCGCGCGCGGATCTGCTCGGCGAGCTGGGCGGCGACGTTGGCGCGGGGGAGGCGGGCGAAGGGCATGGTCGAGTGGTCCGGTGGTCCGATGGTCCGATGGTCCGACCAGTTAGCAGAGGCGGCCGCGCGCGCGCAAGACCCTCGCCCGCGGCAGACGCACGAACGGCGGCCGGAGCTCGTCGCGCCCCGCCGCCGTCGTGTCGAACCGTCTGTTCGGCTCTCGCTTCGCCCGTCGGGCTTCGCGCGGGCCTACTTGCGCCGCGGCGGCCGCGCCTTCTCCACCTTGACGCTCTTCTCCCCGCGCAGCTTCCCGTTCGCGGCGAGGAAGGAGTCCGCGGCCTCCGGCTCGATCCACGCATAGGCGTGCGCGTCGCGGAGCTCCGCGTGGCGCACCTTGCCGGCGTCGGCGCCCGAGAGCTGCGCGATCAGCGCCGTGACCTCGGCGCCCTCCGTCAGCCCGTCGTTGCGCCCCACGCCGATCCAGAGCTTCGTGCCGCGCTCGTCGACCGCCGGCGGACCGTCGGTCTCCTCCGTCCGCCGCGGGCGCCGCGGCCGCTCGGCGACCGGCGCACCCGGCGCCGCCGCGACCGCCGCGACCGCCGGCACACCTTCCGCCGTCGGCAGCTTCTCGCGCAGCGGCGGCCGCGTCGGCCGATCGCTCCGCTCGGGTCGATCGCTCCGCTCGCGCCGCGCCCCGCGCTCGGGCCGCTCGCCCCGGCCGCCCTTCTCCGCGCGCCCGCGCGGCGGCTTCTTCTCGAATTCACTCGCGTCGATGCCCC
>CAYHCR010000093.1:0-8707 GCA_964354895.1 uncultured Myxococcales bacterium
CGGCGACGCTCGGCTCGCCGATGTCGATCTTCTGGAAGCGCCGCGAGAGCGCCTTGTCCTTGTCGAAGCTCGCCTTGTAGTCCTCGAAGGTCGTCGAGCCGATGCAGCGCAGCTCGCCCGAGGCGAGCGCCGGCTTGAGCAGGTTGCTGGCGTCCACCGAGCCGCCCGAGGTGCTGCCCGCGCCGACGATCGTGTGGATCTCGTCGATGAAGAGCACGGCGTTGGGGATCGCGCGCAGGGCGTTGACGACCGCCTTCATCCGCTCTTCGAAGTCACCGCGGTAGCGCGTGCCGGCGAGCAGCGCGCCGATGTCGAGCGAGAAGACGCGCGCGTCGGCGAGCACCTCCGGCACCTTCTTCTCGTGGATGCGCAGCGCGAGGCCTTCGGCCAGGGCCGTCTTGCCGACGCCCGGCTCACCGACGAAGAGCGGGTTGTTCTTTTTCCTGCGGCAGAGCACCTGGATCGTGCGCTCGAGCTCCGCGCCGCGGCCGACGAGCGGATCGATCTGGCCGGCGGCCGCGCGCGCGACGAGATCGCTCGCATACGCCTCGAGCGGATGGGTCGCCTTGGGCGCCTCGTCCCCGTCTGCCCCGAGCGGCACGCGGTCGTCCCCTGCGCCGGCCGTCTTCGCGATGCCGTGCGAGAGGTAGCGCGTGACGTCGAGCCGATCGATCCCGTGGGTGTGCAGCAGGTAGACCGCCTGACTCTTCTCCTCGCGGAAGAGCGCGACCAGCACCGCGCCCGGGTCGATCACCTGGCGACCGGCGCTCATCGCGTGGACGGCCGCGCGCTGCACGACGCGCTCGAACGCGAGCGTCGGCGACGGCCGCTCTTCCTGGGTCCCTTCGGGCAGCGCCTCGATGGAGTCCTTCAGCCAGACGAGCAGCTCGTCCCGCAGCTCGCTCGTCTGCCCGCCGGCGGCCGCCAGGGTCTTCTTGACCTGCGGATCGTCCAGCAGCGCCAGCAGCAGGTGCTCGAGCCCGGTGTGCTCGTGGCGACGCGCGTGTGCCGCTTCGAACGAGCGGGTGATCACGACCTGCAGCTCTTTGGTCGGCGTGGGGGCCCTGGGCGCCATGTCTCTCCCGATTCCTGCGAGCCGGCGCTACTCCGGCTCCATCGTGCACAGCAGCGGAAAGCCGTTGTCGCTCGCCGCGGCGAGCGTCCGCTCGACCTTCGTCTCGGCGATCTCGTGCGGAAAGACGCCGGCGATCCCGAGGCCGGAGCGGTGAACCGCGAGCATGATCCGCGTCGCGTCCTCCTCGGTCTTTCGGAAGATCTGCATCAGCACCCAGACGACGAACTCCTGCGTCGTGTAGTCGTCGTTGTGCAGCAGCACCTTGTAGAGCTTGGGCCGCTCGACCTTCTTGCGGGTCTGCTCGAGGAGGTCGCCCTGCTCGTCGTGGTCTGGGAGGTGTCCGGGCATCGGGGCGGATTGTATGCAGAAAGGGTAGCCATGCAGGGACACCCTCGCCCCCGCCCGATCGGGCAGGCGCTACACTGCCGCCCCGATGGCCATGGACCGCAGGACCTTCCTCCGCCGCGCCGCGATCGGCTCCGGCGTCACGCTCGCCGGACTGCTCGGTGCCCGCCTCGCCGTGCCGTGGCTGCTGCGGCCCGGCCCGCTCGTCCCGCGCGACGCCGCGACGCAGGCGTTCGTGGACGAGTCGCTCGCCGGCCTCGATCTCGCGCGCGTCTGGGACAGCCACGTCCACCTCGTCGGCAGCGGCTGGGGCGGCACGGGCTGTCAGGTGAACGCGAGCCACCAGTCGCCGTGGCATCCGCTCAAGCACCTGCAGTTCCAGGCCTACGTCGCGGCCGCGGGCGTGGACGATCCCGGCTCGGCCGATCCCGTCTACCTGGCGCGCCTGCTGGCGCTGCACCGGGACGCCAACCCGAAGGGCAAGTTCGTCGCGCTCGCCTTCGATCACGTGGTGCACGAGGACGGCGCGGAGGCGCCGGAGGAGAGCGAGTTCTTCGTGCCGAACTCGTATCCGATCGACCTCGCGAAGACGGAGCCGGACCTCGTGCCGTGCGCCTCGATCCACCCGTACCGCAAGGACGCGGTGGAGCGGCTCGAGGCCGCGATCGCGGCGGGCGCGAAGTGCGTGAAGTGGCTGCCGAATTCGCAGAAGATCGACCCCGCCTCGCCGCGCTGCGACGCCTTCTACGCCGCGCTCGAGCGCCATCGCGTGCCCCTGCTCACCCACGCGGGCGAGGAGCGCGCCGTCGACGCCGCCGAGGACCAGCGGCTCGGGAATCCGCTGCGCGTCCGGCGTGCGCTCGACGCCGGCGTCACCGTGGTCATCGCCCACTGCGCGAGCCTCGGCGTCGACGAGGACACCGACGCGACGCCCCGCAGCGGCACGCGGCCGCTCGTCGCCGGCTTCGATCTCTTCCTGCGCCTGATGGGCGAGCCGCAGTGGCGCGGGCGCCTCTTCGGGGACATCTCGGCGATGCCGCAGCTCAACCGCTGCTGCGATCCGCTCCGCACGATCCTCACCGCGCCCGATCTGCAGGCGCGACTGCTCAACGGCTCGGACTACCCGCTGCCGGCGATCGACGTGCTCGTCTCGACGCGCCAGCTCGCGAGCGCCGGTCTCCTGCCGGACGCGGATCGCGCGCCCCTCCGCGCGGTCTTCGCGACGAACCCGCTGCTCTTCGACCTGATCGTGAAGCGTCGCCTGCGCGTCGAGCAGGACGGCGTCACGCACCGGCTGGCGAACTCGGTCTTCGAGACCGCGTGGATCTACGAGAAGGTGAGGGTCTGACACCGGCCGTCGAACCTTGAACGCCCCCCCGCCGCGCCGCGTAGCTCGGATCGAACGCGGCAGCCGCGTCGGAGGGTGTGCGCCATGGATCGTGCGGGGGTCGCGGGACTGCTCAGCCTGCTCGTGCCCGGCTTCGGCCAGATCTACAACGGGGACTGGGTCCGCGGGCTCTTCTGGCTGATCGTGACGCCGGGCTTCTGGATCGGCTCGGGCGGCCTCGCCGGCTGGGTCTGTCACCTGGCGGCGGCCTGGACGGCCCATGAGCGCGCGAAGGAGTACGCGCTCGACCCGCTGCGCTGACGCCCGCCCCGCTGGGCTGACGCACGATCCGCTGCGCGGAAGCACGCCCCCCTGCGCGGAGGCCGCCTGCGGGAAAGTGGCCCTTCCCCCGAGCGCCGGCGCTATCCTGCCGCCTCTCTTGCGGGCACGTCGCCCGCGCGGACGGAGCCTGCATGCCTACGCTGAAGGACTATCTGAACAAGAACGTCTCCGCGATCGCGGCGCGCAGCGCGCTCGGCGTGAAGCTGCGCACGGTCGCGCAGTCGGCGCTGCTGCCCGCGCTCGGCGAGAAGAAGCTCGAAGAGCTCACCGCCGAGGCGATCACCGCGTTCGGCGAGGCGCGCCTCAAGGAGCCCAAGAAGGACGGCACCGCGCGGTCGCAGGGCTCGGTCGAGCAGGAGATCACGGCGCTCGAGGAGATCGTGAAGCACTTCGAGGGCGCGTCGGCGCACGGCAAGCCGGGCGGCAAGAGCGCGGTCTCGGCGGTCGGCACCAAGACGGCCGCGCCCTCGGGAAACGGGCCGGCCAAGCCCAAGATCACCCGCGGGGCGAACCGCGGTCGCTGACGTCGCGGGGGGAACCTGCGCGGCCTCGGCGTCGCGTCAGATCCCCTTGGTCGCGCTCTCCACGGTCACCGTCGCGCCCGGCTCGGTGCCGGGCGGCAGCGGATCGAGGTGGAGCGCGATCTCTCCCTGAATGCCGGCGCGATCGACGATCTCGCGCTCGAGCCGCTCCACGGCGCCGTGCGCCACCGCGATCGTCCAATCGGCCGGCGTATAGACGTGCGCGTCGACGTGCACGAAGCGGCCGCTGCGGATCGCGCGGAGCCGGTGCAGGCCGTGCAGCCCCGGCACCTGCGCGGCGTTGTAGGCCTCGACGATCCTGGCCAGCAACGACCGGTCCTCCCGATCGAGCAGGCCGTCGGCCGCCTCGCGCACGAGCCCGTAGCCGGTCTTCACGAGCAGCAGCGACAGCAGGAGCGCGACCACCGGGTCGAGCCACGTCAGGCCGGTGAAGCGCACGACGGCGAGCGCGATGATCGCGCCGGCGGTCGTCCAGACGTCGGAGAGCACGTGCGTGCCGTCGGCGATCAGCGTCGGCGACTGCTCCTTGCGCCCGACGCGGACGAGCCACGCTCCGAGGAGCAGGTTTGCCACCGCGGCCGCGCCGGCGACGAGCATACCGACGTCGAGCGCCTTGGGCACGGCGCCGTCGACGAGCGCGCGGATCGCCTGCCACGCGGAGGCGACGGCAGCGGCCGCGACGAGGCCCCCCTCGAACGCCGCCGCGAGCAGCTCCGCCTTGCCGTGGCCGTAGGGGTGGTCCTCGTCGACCGCCTGCGCCGCGAAGCGGATCGCGTAGATCGCGGCGACGGCGGCGACGACGTTGACGATCGACTCGAGCGCGTCGGCGAGCAGCGCGGCGGAGTCGGTCATCGCCCACGCGGTCATCTTCGTGCCGAAGACCAGGACGCCGACGACGAGCGACGTGTAGGCGGCCCGCTGCGAGCGGCTCATGCGTCGGCTCCGGGGAAGCGGATCGGGTGGCGCACCTCGCCGGTGCCGTGCCGCAGGGTCAGCTCCGCAGGCGTCGTCCCCAGGGCGGCGCAAGCCTGCACGATCACCTCGGCCGCGTCGACGCACCGCAGCTCGTCGCCGACGAAGAAGCTGACGAAGACCCCGCCGCAGGCCGGCAGGGCCGCGCCCCGTGACTCGCAGTGATAGACGAGCTTCGGGAGGAGCTCGTCGCGCAGCCACCGCTCGTCGGCGCCCTCGGGCACGACCGCCTCGAAGCTGAAGGCGCGCCCGCCGCGCAGCTCCCGGGCGGAGGCGAGCGTCGCGTTCGCGTCGACGGCGCGCGCGATCAGGAAGGCCGCTTCGGTGAGTCGGTCGATCACGGCGGCATCGTGGGGCGGCGCCCGCGGCGCGGCAAGCACGGCGCGCACACCGCAACCCCGCGCAGCCCGTCAGGATTCGGGGCGACAGATCGTTCCGCCAGGTCGCGCGTGGAACCCCGTCGAGGAGATCTCCATGCGCACGACCGCTCTCTGCCTGACCCTCGCTGCCCTGCTCGTCCCCACCCTCGCGCTGGCGCGCTCGCCGCGCCCGCCGCCGCCCGACGGCAAGACGGAGCTCGATCGCCGCCCCGACCCCGCGCCGCGCGACGACCGCCCGCTCGTGCAGGTCGCGCTGCTGCTGGACACCTCGGGCTCCATGCAGGGGCTCATCGAGCAGACCAAAGCGCAGCTCTGGCAGATCGTGAACGAGCTCGCCCGCGCCAAGCAGGACGGGAAGACGCCGCGCCTGCAGGTCGCGCTCTACGAGTACGGCAAGGACTCGCTGCCGCGCGAGGCGGGCTTCCTGCGCCGGATCGTGCCGCTGACCGAAGATCTCGATCGCGTCAGCGAGGAGCTGATGCGCCTGCGCACGAACGGCGGCGACGAGTTCTGCGGCCGTGCGATCCACACCGCGACGCGCGAGCTCGCGTGGTCCAAGGACGCGAAGGTCCTCAAGATGATCTTCATCGCCGGCAACGAGCCCTTCACGCAGGGCCCCGTCGGCTACGAGGAGGCGGTGAAGGGCGCGATCGCCCGCGGCATCACCGTCAACACGATCCACTGCGGCGACGAGCACTTGGCGGTCGCCGGGATGTGGAAGCGCGCCGCGACCCTCGGAGACGGAAGCTTTGCGGTGATCGACCACAACGCGACGGTCGCTGCGGTCGTGACGCCGCACGACGCGGAGCTCGAGCGGCTCGGCCGCGAGCTCAACGGGACCTACCTCGGCTACGGCCGCGCGGGCGCGGAGAAGAAGAAGCGCCAGGCCGACCTCGACACGGCGGCGAGCGGCGCGATGGGCGGCGCGGGCGTGGCGCGGGCCGCCGCGAAGGCCTCGCCGCTCTACAGGAACGACGACTGGGACGTCGTCGACGCGACGAAGGCGGGCAAGGACGTGACGAGCTTCGCGGACGCCGAGCTGCCGGCAGAGCTGCGCGGGATGTCGAAGGCGGAGCAGAAGAAGGAGATCGGGGCGCTCTCGGACAAGCGCGCCGCGCTGCAGGGGAAGATCGCGGAGCTCGAGACGCGCCGGCGCGGCTTCGTCGCGGAGGAGGAGGCGAAGCGGCCCGCGGCGCCGGCGGCCGCGGCGGTCGGCGAGGCGATGGTCGACGCGCTGCACGAGCAGGCGAAGGAGAAGGGCTACGCCTTCTAGAAGGGGCGGCGGGGAGCGCTGCAATTACGGAGGGCCCGGAGCTCACGCGCCGGGCCCTCGTGCCTGCTGGACGTCAGACGGAGCTTCAGCCGCCGCCGGCGCCGCCACTGCCGCCGGCGCCGCCACTGCCGCCTGCGCCGCCCCCACCCTCCGCGACGCACTCGACGTCGGGGATCGGCGGGGAGGCCTTCCACGCCAGCTTCGCCGCCGCGCAGTCGTCGTCGGCCGAGCCGGCCAGCCGCAGCGCCGCCCACTTCGAGCCGGAGAGCTCCAGGGCGAAGGGCTTGCTGGCGTTGCCGTTGGCGAGCCCGCAGAAGCGCCCGGCCGTCAGCGTGACGCCGTCGAGCGAGAGGATCGCCTCGATCAGCGAGCCGGAGATCGAGTTGCCGCAGCCATCGACGATGTAGGTCTGCGGAGCGGTCGTGAAGCTGCCGTCCGGCGCGACCTGCGTGTCGGAGAGGACGATCGCCTCCCCGACGAGATCACCCGCCACGAGCCCGGCGTCCACGCAGGTCTGCGTCGGCGGCGGGTTCGGCGTCATCGGCTGCAGCGTGAGGCTCAGCGTGCCGCCGTTCTCGTCGACGTTGGTCAGCTTCGCGATCGCCAGCAGCATGAGCGGGTTGTCGGGCGCGACCGGCGTCTGGAGCGCCATCGCGAAGCAGCCCGTCACGTCGGCGATGTCGGCGGGCGGCGGCCCCTCGTTGATGATGCGGAGGTCCTCCGTCTCGTCGACGAAACCGGTGAAGAGCCCCTCGGGGTCCGGGCAGCCCGTCAGGAGCGCGAGCGACGCGACGCCGCCCAGAGAAAGCCGCTTTGACATCGACGCTCCCGCCATGTTTCATCCCCTCCGCTGCAACAACGTGCGGTGAATATCTGAAGTCGGCCGATACTGCGTGTCGCGCGCGAGGCTGTCAACGCGCGCCAGCGCTGTTCGCGAAGGGGGCGTCTTGAAGCGCATCGTTCTGGGTAGCTTTGCGGGTGTCGCCGTCGCCGTTACTGCAACGCTGGTCACGCCGGACCCGGCGTCCGCGAGCGGCTTTCTCTCCGCGCGCTTCGGCGGCGAGCACGGTCACCCGACGACCGACAACCCGACCGCGCTCTATTACAACCCGGCCGGCCTCGCGCTCGGGCACGGCACGCGCATCTACCTCGACGGCACCTTCGCGCTCCGCAGCGCGAGCTACGACCGGCCGGTCGAGGCGATCGACCACCTCTCGCCCGCCGGCACCGCCGGGCCCGGCACGCCCGAGGCGGCCGTCGCGGGCAACTCCGGCGAAGCGACCCTGCAGAACTTCATCGCGTCGCCCTTCGCGGCGGTCGTCACCGACTTCGGCGTGAAGAACCTCGGCGTCGGCCTCGGGGTCTATTTCCCGTTCGGCGGGCAGGCCGTCTGGGACGAGAACGGCAAGTACGCGGACGACGCCCGCTACCCGGGCGCGAACGACGGCGTGAACCGCTGGTGGTCGATGGATGGGACCATCCGGAGCATGTATGTCACCCTCGGCGGCGCCTACCGCCTCGAGGGCCCGAAGCTCTCGTTCGGCGCGGGCCTGAACCTCGTGAGCACGCAGGTCAACACGATCCGCGCGCGCAACTCCGATGGCACGGACGACATGACGACCTCGGACGGTGGCCTGCAGGAGGGCCGCTCGTGGGTCGACGTGAAGTCGCTCGACGTGGCGGCGTCGGCCGGCGTGATCTGGCAGCCGACGGAGGACGTCTTCGTCGGCCTCTCGTACCAGTCGCAGCCGGGCTTCGGTGAGCTGACGCTCGACGGCACGCTCGACACGGCGCTCGGCACCGCGCAGATCGCGGAGCCGGCCGACGTGACGATGACGGAGTCGCTGCCGGACGTGATCCGCGCGGGCGTGCGCTTCAAGGCCGTCGACAAGGTCTGGGTGCGCGTCTACGGCGAGTACGTCCGCTGGAGCGTCTTCGAGAACCAGTGCCTGCTGCAGAAGGACACCGCGGAGAGCTGCTCGCTCAACGACGACGGCTCGATCGCGCCGGACAACAAGGGCGTGATCATCCTGAACATCCCCCGCAAGTGGGAGGACGCGTTCGGCGTGCGCGCCGGCGCCTCGTACCACTGGCAGCCGGGCTGGGAGTTCTACGCGGGCGGCGGCTACGACGGGAACGCGGTCCCCGACGAGACGCTCGACCCCGCGCTGATGGACATGAACAAGGCGACCGTGGCGCTCGGCGGCCGGTTCCGGCTGACGGATGGCGTGCACCTCGCGCCGACCTTCACGCAGGTCATCTACTTCGAGCGCACGGTCGAGGTGCAGGAGCGCAACGCGAGCGGTGAGCGGACGGGCGGCTTCGCCTCGCCGTCGCGCCAGCCCGATGCGGCCGGCGTCTACAACCAGTCGATCTCGCTGCTGAACCTGAACCTCGAGTTCGAGCTCTGATCCGCCGGGGTCTTGCGGCGGCGGTGCTCTCTGCAGCTGC
>CAYHCR010000094.1:0-8638 GCA_964354895.1 uncultured Myxococcales bacterium
TCGCGTCGTGGTAGCCGCGGCCGTGGAATGAGAGCGACGGCGCCGTGAGCCGGACCTCCGCCCGCGCCGCTGCGGCCGCCGGCCACCAGCGATGCTTGCCCCGGGTGTCGAGCAGGATCGGGCCGGGCGTCGCGACCTCGGGGTGCAGGCGCACCTCGCCCTCGATCGGCGCGCCGGCGCGCAGAGAGGCCCAGAACGGCGCGGTCGTCTCGCGGAACCGCACGACGAGCGCCCCGCCCTCCCACGCGATCGAGCTCTGCCCGAGCTGCAGGCGATCTGGCCCGCACTGCTGCACCTGCGCCCGCGGCCGCTCGGTGAGCGACCAGAGCGCCGCGCCGCGCCGATAGAGGGCGACGTGCAGCGCCGCGTGCTCGAGCGGCTCGGTGGGTCGACGCCGCCGCTCCGCCGCATAGAACGGGGAGAAGACGGCGCCGAGGAACGCGATCAGGACGAGCGTCGTCTCCCCGTCGTCGCTGACGACGTCGACGTACCACCAGGCGTAGCCGTCCTTCGCCACGGGAAGGTCGAAGCGAGGTCCTCGCAGATCGCCTCGGCCGCGCGCTGCCCCGAGAGCGACGCCATCGGCACGCCCGCCCCCGGATGGACCGAGCCCCCCGCCAGGTAGAGCCCCGTCCGCTTCGTGCGCGCGCCCGGCCGCCGGAGGCTCGCCCACGGGTCGTGCGTCGCCGCGCCGTAGAGCGCCCCCGCCGTCCCCGGGAAGCGCCCCGCGAAGTCCGCCGGCGTCGTCCGCAGCCGCGCCCGCTCCGTCAGGCGCAGCCCCGCCCGGGAGAGCCGCGCAAAGGTGCTCGCTTCGCATGCCGACAGCTCCTCCTCCGATGGGCCGCGCTCGTTCGCGGGGGCGTTCACCAGCACGAGCAACCGCTCCTCCCGCGCCGAGGGCGCGCCGTCGTCCTCGCGGTCCTGCGCGCAGACGTAGACCGTCGGCGCGTCCGGCAGCCGGCGCTGCCCGAAGAGCTGCTCGAATTCCCCGCGCGGCTCGGCCCCGAAGAAGACCGTGTGCCGCGCGAGCGGAAAGCCCTGCGCCTCGGCCTCGATCAGCCACGTCACCGCCGAGAGCGAGCGCTGCGCCGGCAGGACCTCCGGCAGACCTGCGCGCGCGTCGTCCCCGAGGAGGCCTGCCGCGAGCGCCGCGGCGTCCGCGTTGCAGACCACCGCGTCGAACGCGCGCTCGCCCTCCGCCGTGCGCACGCCCGTCACGCGCCCGGCGCTCGTCGTGAGCGCGTCGACGTGCACGCCGGTCTCGATCGCGCCGCCCTGCTCACGCAGCAGCGCGGCGAGGGCCGTGGCGAGCGTGGCCATCCCGCCCTCGACGTGGAAGACACCCTCCTGCTCGACCGCGGCGATCACGTGCAGCGTCGCAGGCGCCGCGAAGGGCGAGGAGCCCGCGTAGGTCGCGTAACGGCCGAAGAGCTGGCGCAGGCGCTCGTCCGCGAAGAACGACTCCAGCGCGCGGCGCATGGTGCGCAGGCCGTCGATGCGGGCGATCGCGCGCGGCAGCCGCAGTCCGGCGTGCGCGATCAACGTGGAGAACCCCGGCCGCTGGCCGCGCAGGAACGGGCCCTCGACCTCCTGCTGGATCGCGCGCGCATAAGCGAGGAAGCGCCGGTAGCCGTCGGCCTCACGGGGCCCGGCGAACGCGGCGATCGCCGCCTCGTTCCCGGCCGACTCCGCGAGGAGATCGAGGCGCGACCCGTCCTCGAACGAGTGGCGCGCGAGCAGCCCCGCCCGCCGCAGCGGCAGCGTCTCCGCGAGCGTGCGCCCGAGCGGCGCGAGCAGCTCCTCGAAGACCCACGGCATGGTGAAGACGGTCGGCCCCGCATCGAAGCTCGCACCGCCCACGCGCTGCGCGCAGAGCTTCCCGCCCGGCGCGGCGGCGCGCTCGAGCACGGTCACCTCTGCGCCGCGGGCCGCGAGCGCCAGCGCGGCCGAGAGCCCGCCGACGCCGGCGCCGATCACCCCGATGCGTGCCGCGCGACGCGACATCTGCTCCTCCGAGCGGTGGATCTAAAGCCGTGTCTTAGGTTTGTCCATAGTACAGGCATTGTCCGGCTGAAGCATTGACAAACCTTGCTGTCGGCCGTTACACCCATGGCATGGACGACGTCCGGATCACGCGCGCCCTCGAGGCGACGCTCGCCCCGCTCACAGCCGCCCCGTGCCCTCCGACGCTCGCCGCGGCCCTCCGCCACGCCGTCTTTCCGGGCGGCGCGCGGCTGCGGCCCCGGCTCACGCTGGCGATCGCCCACGCGCTCGGAGATCCACAGCCTGCGCTCGCCGACGCCGGCGCGGTCGCGGTCGAGCTGCTCCACGCGGCCTCGCTCGTCCACGACGATCTGCCCTGCTTCGACGACGCCGCGCTGCGCCGGGGCCAGCCGACGGTCCACACGCGGTACGGCGAGGCGATCGCGGTGCTCGTCGGCGACGGGCTGATCGTCGCGGGCTTCGAGGCGCTCGCGAAGGCCGCCGCGACGGCGCCCCATCGGCTCGCACCCATGGTCACCGCGCTCGCCGCGGGCGTCGGCGCCCCTCGCGGGATCGTCGCCGGGCAGGCGTGGGAGTCCGAGCCGACCGTCGAGCTCGCCGCGTACCACCGCGCCAAGACCGGCGCGCTCTTCCAGGCGGCCGCCTCGCTCGGCGCGCTCTCGGCCGGGGTCGAGCCGGCGCCGTGGGCGCGGCTGGGGCTGCGGCTGGGCGAGGCGTACCAGCTCGCGGACGATCTCGCCGACGTGCTCTCCGACGGCGCGCGCCTCGGGAAGGGGACGGGCGTCGACCTCGCGCTCGATCGTCCCTCGGCGGTCCGCGCCCACGGCGTGCAGGGCGCGCTGCTGCGGCTGGAGCGCGCGCTGCGCACGCTGCTGGACTCGATCCCGCCGGGGCCGCACGCGCCCGAGATCCATGCGCTGCTCGTACACGCAGGGCTTCACCTCGTGCCGGTGTCGCTTCGTGGGCGCCTCGAGCTGCCGCCGCACCCCGGACAGGCGCTGCCGGTCGGCCGCGTCGGGTAGCGGGCGTCGGTTCCCTTCGCGGGCGCGGGGGGCCAAGATCCCCGCCTTCAGGGACGGCGTCGCCGCCGATACGCCGCGCGCTCCACGCTTCGCGCGCGGCCCCTGACCGGAGGCGTCCGTGTCCGCTCGCCGCTACGTCCCCGTCCTGCACGATCTCCGCGAGGCGCTCTCCGCCGCCGAGGGGCTCTTCACCGTAGCGCCGGAGCGGCGCGCGGGGCTCGTGCCGCTGCTGCTCTTCCCGGCCGACTCCGCCGCAGACCTTCCCAGGCTCGCGCACGAGGCGTTCGGCGACGCGCCCTTCTACGCGGAGGCCAACGAGACGTTCTGCAAGCTGCTGCGCGAGCACGGCGCCTCGCCCATCCCGGTCGTGCGCACCGACACGCCCGACGCAACCCTGCAGACGCTGGCCGGGCCGCTGGGCCTCGCGCTGCGGATCGAGGCGACCGAGGGGACGAACCCCGCGCGCCTCGCGTTACTGCATAGCTTCCCAGCGCGCGCCGGGCTGCCTCCGACCGCGATCGACCTCCTGCTCGATCTGGGCGACGTGAGCGGCTCCTTCGTCGCGCCGCTGCGCGCCCGGCTCACGGAGGCGCTCGCCGCGCTGCCGCTGCTCGCGAGCGCGCGGCGGGTGGTCGTGCTCGGCTCGTCGGTGCCGTCGCTCTTCGATCCGGACGTCGCGGAGAGCGAGCTGCAGCGGCTCGAGTGGATCGCCTTCCGCGACGTCGCCTCGCAGCCCGGCCAGCGCGCGCTCGACTTCGGCGATCACCCAGGACTTCCGGCGAGCCCGCCGCTCTCGCCCGACGTCCACCCGCACGTGCGCTGGGTGATCCGCGACGGGCTCCGGATCGTGCAGGAGCGCCGGAGCTCCGACGCGATGCCGCACGAGGAGCGCCACGCCATCGCCCGCCGGCTCGTCGAGCACCCGACCTTCCCCGGCTTCCTGCACTGCCCCGGCTGCCACCTCGCCTCCGACGGCTCCCGCAGGCCGGGCACGCTGGCCGATCGCGCGCACCTGCGCCGCGTCGAACTGATGCACCACCTCGCCGCGGTCACCGAGCAGGTCGCAAAGCTGCCCGTACCGTAGGCGTCACCGCGACAGCAGCCGCGTCCGCACGCGCGCCGGCCGCAGCGCCTCCCGAAACACACGCACGACGTCCCGCGGCTCCGCCTCGCCGCACGTGAAGGCGTCGATCGTGCAGCTCTCCCGCTCCGGCCATGTGTGCACCGCGACGTGGCTCTCGGTCAGCAGCAGCACGCCGGTGACGCCGCCGGGCGCCGGAAAGCGATGCATCCTCGCCCGCCCGATCGGCGTCGCCCCCGCGGCGATCGCGGCCGCCCGCAGCGTCCGTGCGATCAGCCGCGCGTCCCGCAGCAGCGGCGCCGGCACGCCGTACAGCTCCGCCAGCAGGTGCCGTCCGAGCTCAGGGCGCAAGGCGCGTCTCCTCGTTGTAGAGGCGGTAGAGCGTCGGCTCGAGCAGCGTGTTCGGCGCCACCTCCACGGGGCCCATGTCGGCCGGAAAGTCCCACAGCGCCGCCGCCTGCGCGGGCCCCAGATATTCGTGTGGCCCGCCGCCGATCGTCGGAGGCTCGCGCGGGAGCGTGCGCCCGCCGAGCACGAAGCCCCACGCGCCGAAGCTCGGCACCCACACATGATAGGGCCGCGTCGCGAGCCCCGCGGCCGCGATGCTGCGCTCGATGCACCAGAACGATCGCCGCGTGTAGTACGGGCTCGTCGCCTGCACGACGAAGATGCCACCCGGCGACAGGCGCGCGGCGAGCAGCGCGTAGGCCTCGCGAGAGAAGAGGCGCGCGAGCCCCGGCGTGCCCGGATCGGGGAGATCGACGATCGCGACGTCGAAGAGCTCCTGCGACTCCTGCAGGAACCGCCAGGCGTCCTCGTGTACGAGCGTGACGCGCGGATCGTCCAGCGCGCCGCGGTTCTGCGCCTTCGCCGCCGGCAGCGCGCGCGCGAGCTCCGTCATGCGCGGATCAAGATCCACCAGCAGGATCCGCTCGACCTCCGGGTAGGCGAGCAGCTCCCGCGCCGCGAGCCCGTCGCCGCCGCCGAGCACGAGCACGCGCCGCCGCGCCGCCGTCGCGCCCATCGCCGGGTGGACGAGCGCCTCGTGGTAGCGCGCCTCGTCGACCGAGGAAAATTGCAGGTTCCGGTTCGCGTAGAGCCGCAGCTCGTTCGTCCCCGGCCGCTTCACCCACGCGATCTCCTGGAACCGCGAGGTCTCCGCGTGCAGCACCTCGCCCCCGAAGAGCCTGCGGTCGAGCCAACCCATCGCGCGCGACGAGAGGCCCAGCCCGAGCCCCAGCGCGAGCGCGCAGGAGAGCAGCGCGACGAGCATCGCCCGCCGCCAGGTCTGCAGCGAAGAGAACAGCAGCGCGACGACCGCGAGGTTGAGCAGCCCGCCCACGAGCGCCGTCCGCGCGAGCCCGAGCAGCGGATAGAGCGCGAGCGGGAAGGCGAGGCTCGCGAAGAGCGCGCCGATGTAATCCAGCGCGAGCGCGGCCGCGAGCGCGTCCTTGAGCGAGCCGTGCTGCTTGAGCAGCCGCGTGAGCAGCGGGATCTCGAGGCCGATGCCGGCGCCGAGAAGCAATAACGTCGCCACGAGCGCGCCCCGCAGCGCGCGCTCGTCGGCCGCGTAGACAGAGAAGAGCGCGAGCGGCGCGAAGCCGCCGAACAGCGCCAGCGCGAGCTCGACGGCGAGCAGCCGGGGCAGCAGTGCGCCGTCCACGTAGCGCGAGAGCCACGAGCCGAGGCCCATCGCCGAGAGGAAGATGCCGATCGTCAGCGACCACTCGAGCGTCGAGTCGCCGAGCAGCAGCGTCGAGAGCGTGCCGAGCAGCAGCTCGTAGAGGATCCCCGCGACCGCCGTGAGGAAGACGGCGAGCACGAGGCGCCGCGCGGCCGGCGCGAGCTCCACCTGCGACGCTTCGTTCGTCAGGAGAGGATCACCGCCGCGATGATGATCGCGACGCCGAGGAACATCGACGACACGACGATCGCCGCCGCGACGTTGTGATCGGCCTCGATCTCCTTGTGCAGATCCCACGGCACGGCCTTGTCGAAGATCCGGAAGGCCGCGACCGACAGGAAGATGCCGACGAGGCCGAAGAGCACCGTCTCGACGAGCTCACGCGCGATCCGCAGCCCTGTCGCCTCGAGCGTCATCCCCGGATCTCCGGCGTCCGCCGCGAGGGCCGCGCCAGCCGGCACCAGCACGAGCAGCCACGCCGCCGCACGCACGAGCCGCTGCGCCCCGCTCTTCTGCGTCCTGATGGTCATGTATGCACCTCGTCCTGGTCGATCGGCCGGCCGGCGAGCCACACCGAGCGGTCCGCCGCGGAGAGCACGATCACGCTCCGGCCGTCGGCGTTCCCATCCACGTAGTCAAACCGCTCGCCCGGCTGCACGCGCGTCGCGAACGAGCCCTCGCCGCCGACGAGCGTCGCCTCGCCGAGCTCGGTGACGAAGACGCTCTTCCCGAACGCGGCGACCCGACCCATCGGCCGCGCGCCCTGCAGGGAGACGCGCGGGCCGTCCTGCCGCTCGTCGAACAGCACGAGCTCGCCCTCGTCCTCCTGCAGCACCCGGAGCGCGCCGTCGGGGCCATGCAGCAGCCACTCCTCCCAGAGGCCGCCGTCGTACTCGTAGCGGGCGCGGCCGACGACCTCCCAGGTGATCCCCGCGATCACCGGCCGCTGGCCCACCGAAAAGCGCGTCGGGATCTTCGAGAGCAGCGGCGCGGTCCCCTGCTGCTGCAGCGCGTCGGGCGTGACCGCGCTGAAGGTGCCGCAGAACGAGCACGCGACGACCTCCGCGCCCCGGTAGCGCGGGAGCAGCGCAGCACCACAGCCTGGACAGGTCAGCTGCATCACTTTCCTCCCGAGAAGCCGCCGCCGAACGAGCCGCGGCCGGTCGAGCGCGAGCCCGCGCCTGTCCCCACGACGTGCGTGCCGCCGCGGTCGTCGTCCTCCGGATCGTCGCAGTTCTCGAGGGCCACCATGCAGCCGCCGAAGAACACGAAGACGACCATGCCGACGAGGCCGACGGACTGGCTGGACGCGCTCGAGACATGCAGGCCGTCGCGGCCGACGCGTGGTCCCGCGTTCGAGCGATCGACGGCGTCGAGCGCCGGCCCGTCCTCGAGGTCGTAGCAGCCGACCTCGAGCGCCTCGAGCGTCAGCCCGACGGCCTCGGCGAGGTGCGCGCGATCGATCGTTCGGACGGAGAAGAACTCGACCTCCCGCTCGGTGAGCTCGACCGCGAGCGCGCCGGCGTCGACGTACTGCACGAGGTCGCCGCGCTTGACGCGGAAGGTGAACTCGCCATCGAGGTAGCTGACGCGCGCGGTGCCCTGCTCGGTGATCTCGTGCCGGACGCCGTCGATCGTGACGAAGGTCGCCTTCGGCTCGATCGGCTCGGGCGCCTGCGGGACGAACGGCGTGAAAATCGAGAACGCGCCCTCGTCGTACTGGATCCAGAGCGCGCGGCCGTCCTCGGAGAGGCCGAGGTACTCGTCCCACCACCACGTCGACTCGACGTACCGGACGTGGCCGACGACCGTGTAGCGAAGCCCGTCGAGCTGCGCCTGCAGGCCGAGCCGCAGCGGGTGCCGGAGGTTGTGCGTGCGGAAGTACCCGAGGAATTCGTAGGGTTCCTTCGTCAGATCCAGCTGCGCCCGGCAGTGGGCGCAGACGATCGTGCGCGCGCGCGGGTGGTGCACCGCGAGCGGCGCGCCACACTTGCTGCAGAGGATGGACTTGAGCTGGGCCGCCACGCGGGCGCGACTCTACGCCAACGCTTCCACGAGCCGCGGCACGTCGGCCTCGGCCACCGAGCAGAGCCCGATCCGCAGCCCCTTGCCGGTCGGGACCACGTAGATCCCCTTCTCGCGCAGCTCTGCAGCCTTCTTCTGGGCCTCCTCGTGGAAGACCGTCACGAAGAAGCCGCCCTCGTAGCGCGGGTACTTGAGCCCTCTGGCCTTCGCGAGCGTGTTGAAGGCCGCGACGCGCGCGCGCAGGAGCGCCGCGAGCTTCGCCCGCTCCTCGTCACACGCCGCCTTGAGCGCCGGGTCCGTCAGCAGCCGCGCGATCGCCTTCATGCCGCCAGCATTGCAGTTGCTCCACGTCCCGCGGCACGAGTACGAGAGCGCCGCGGCGGTGGCGGCCCGCGCCGCGTCGTCCGGCTCGCACACGACGAGCGCGCCGACGCGCAGGCCGTAGTGGGTGAATTGCTTGGACGCGCTCCACGCGAACAGGAGTCCGACCTTGCCGAGCAGCGGCTCCACCTCCTGCAGCACGCTCGCCAGGTCGGTCGCGCCGTAGGCCGCGTAGGCGACGTCGAGCAGCACCGTCACCGGCTGCTTCTCGCCGTGCTTGAGCAGCACCTGCACGACGGCGCGCCAGTCCTGCGGCCGCAGCGAGTAGCCGGTCGGGTTGTGGCAGGGATCATTGAGGAAGAGCAGCGCGCGGTCCTGCTTCGTGAGGAGCTCCCCGAGCGCGCGGTCGAGCGCGCCCACGTCGAGCTCGCCGTCGGCGCCGAACATCGAGAAGGTCTGCAGCTTCCGGTCCGCCTCGTCCGCGAGCGTGAGGTACGGGCC
>CAYHCR010000095.1:0-8620 GCA_964354895.1 uncultured Myxococcales bacterium
TCCCTCGAGTTCTGGCGGGATCCGGCGGCGGCGGCCGAGGTCGTCGCGAGGCTCGCGGCGGACGGCTCGTGGCAGGGCCAGCTCGTCGCGCTCCACCGCGACGGCTCCGAGCGCACGATCCAGGTCGCCGCACACCTCATCGCGCCCGACGACGGCGCAGTTGCGCAGATGATGGCGTCGTTCCGGGACGTCTCGGAGCTTGAGCGGACGCAGGCGCGGCTCGAGCAGGCGCAGCGGATGGCGCACCTCGGCTACTGGGATTGGGACATCCGCACGGGTGCGCTCGCGTGGTCCGACGAGCTGTACCGGGTCTTCGGGCTCGACCCCGCCAGCGCGCCGATGACCTACGCGCGGTTCCTGGAGCGCCTCCCTCTCGAGGCCCGGCGCGACGTGGAGGCGGGCGTCGCGCGCGCGCTCGCGGGCGGCGAGCGGTACGTGCTCGAGCATCGGATCGTGCGGCCCGACGGCTCGGTGCGGGTGGTCCGGGAGTCGGCCGATCTCGCCTGCGACGCCGCCGGCCGTCCGGTGCACATGATCGGCACCTGCCAGGACATCACGGAGAGTCACGAGCGCGAGCTCGAGGTGCGCCGCTCGAACCGCCTGCTGCGCGCCGCGATCGAGACCGCGCCGCTGACCCTGTTCGCGCTCGACGCCGAGGGGCGCACGACCGTGCACGAGGGGCGGGCGTTCGAGCGCTTCGGCGCGAGCTTCGAGCGGCTGCCGGGGCGCAGGCCCTGGGAGGTCCTGCCCGAGGCGCGGATGATGGAGGCGATGTTCGCGGCCGCGATGGCGGGCGAGCAGCAGCGCTTTACGGTCAGCGCCGACGGCCTCGTCGTCGAGATGATCTCGGGGCCACTCCTGGACGCCGCCGGCCGCGTCGAGGGCATGATCGGCGCGGCGCTCGATCGGACCGAGGAGAGCCGGCTGCAGCAGGAGCTCGCCAACGCGCAGCGGCTCGAGGCGCTCGGCACGCTCGCCGGCGGCGTCGCGCACGACTTCAACAACCTGTTGACGATCATCCAGTGCGCGACGTCCATGGCCGGCACGGCGCTCGCCACGGGCGATCCGGCAGCGGCCGAGCTCGACCAGGTCCGCCGGGCGGCCGGCCGCGCGGAGAAGCTCACGCAGCAGCTGCTCGCGCTGGGGCGCCGCCAGCTCGTCTTCCCCGTCCCGGTCGAGCTGGGCGCGACGATCGCTGGCGCGATCCGGCTCGCGCGCCCGCTGCTCGGCGCCGGAGTCGAGGTCGAGCTCGGACCGTTCGGCGCGCTCCCGAACGTGCTGCTCGACCCGGTGCAGTTCGACCTCGTCATGGTCAACCTGCTCGCGAACGCCCGCGACGCGATGTCCGGTCGTGGCGTCGTGCGCGTCTCCGCGCGCGCCGTCACGCTCGCGGGGGATGAGCTCCGCGAGCTGGGCGCGGGCGCCTACGTCGAGCTGAGGGTCGAGGACTCCGGCGTCGGGATGGACGAAGTGACGCTCGGCCGGATCTTCGAGCCCTTCTTCACGACCAAGCGGCCCGGCGCCGGGACGGGCCTTGGCCTGCCGACCGCGCTCGGGATCATCGCGCAGTTCGGCGGGACCATCACCGTCACCTCGCGCCCTGGCAGCGGGTCGACGTTCTGCTGCTACCTTCGAGCGGCGGAGGGCGCCGCCGCGGCTTCGTCGGCCGTCGCCCGGACGACCGGGCCGCGTCGCGAGGTCGAGCTCCTCCTCGTCGAAGACGACCCGGAGGTCCTCCGACTCGCGCGGCGGATCCTCTCCGACGCCGGCCACCGGGTGTCGACTGCGGTTGACGGCGCAGCCGCACTCGCGCAGCTCGCCGAGGCCCCCGATCGCTTCGCGATCATCGTGACGGACGTCGTGATGCCGGGGGTCGGCGGCGTCGAGCTGGAGCGTCGCGCGCGCGCGCTCGGCGTGAACGCGCCGTTCCTGCTGGTCACGGGCTACGCGGAGGACGCGGCGGTCCGGTTCGGGGTCTCGCGAGGCGCACACGCCGTGCTCCAGAAGCCCTACACACCCGCGCAGCTGGTCGCGCGCGTCGCCGAGGTGCTCAACGCCCACGGGGTGGCCGCGTCTGCGCCATAGGCTCGAGTTCGGTCACCTTGAAAGACAGGTGCGATTGGGGGTCACCCGGTCGGAGGGTCGTGGCTGACGCCGGGTGGTTGGCGATGCCCCCTGAGTGCTACGCTCCAGGATCATCTTCGATCGAATGGTTCCTTACTGGCCGAGATCCCCCGAAAGCTGAGGAACATGGGTCCGCTGGAGCCGCTGCTCCCCAAAGACATCGTGCTGGTGGTCGAGGACGACCTGGCGCTCGGCGCCATCGTCGTCACGGTGCTCCTTCGCCTGGGCTATCCATCGCTCCTCGTCGAGACGGTCGCGGCTGCGACGGAGGCGCTCGCGAAGCAGCGCTTCCGCCTCGTCCTGCTCGACCTGGGCCTCCCGAACGTGAGCGGCCACGCGCTCCTGCGCGCGCTCGAGCGGAGCCCCGGCTCGCCTCCGATCATCGTGATGAGCGGGAGCGGCGCGCTGGAGGACGTCATCGAGGTGATGCGACGGCGCGCGGTCGACTTCCTCCGCAAGCCTTTCCGTCCCGAGGACCTCTCGACGGCGATCGACCGGGCCCTGGCGTCACGCGGCCCGGGGGATCTGCCCAGCGGGGACCGAGCCACCAACGCCGACGCGCCCGTGGTGCCGGCGCTTGACGCGGACGCGGTGCTCTCCGCCCAGGTTCGCGCTCGGATCGAGAAGTTCGCCCAGGAGCGCGGCCTCACACCGCGCGAGCGGGAGGTCCTGGACCTCGTCCTCCTCGGTCGCGGCCACACGGAGATCGGGACGGCGCTGGGCATCTCGGCGCGAACGGCGAAGTTTCACCTCTCGAACGTCCTCACGAAGTTCGGCGCCGACTCCCGGGCCGATCTGCTGCGCGTGCTGCTCTGACCGAACAGGCAGGCGCGCCTCCTACGGCCTCTGACCTCTTCGGTGCTCCCATGGTGGGGCTGCGTCGGGCCGCGCGGGGCGCGCGGCCCGACACAAGAACCCTCGGACCGCGCTTCAGAACTTCGCCTCGAGGTGCGTGAAGAAGACCGTACCGGGATCGGTGCGATCCCCGTTCTCGGGCGCCTCGTAGCCGTAGCTCTGGATGTCGGCGACCAGATACAGCAGCGGGTTCACCTCGTAGCCGACGCCGACGATCGTGCGGGTGCGCACGCCGGTGGAGCCGTCCTCGTCCGGGTCGTCCTTGGGCGAGAGATCGAGGTTGTCGTCGAACCGGTCATGGCGGGCGAGGAGCTTGAAGTCGGCGGGCAGGTTTGCCACAGCGAAGCCGGAGAAGAGCAGCCCGTCGCGGTCCTCGACGACCGTGTCGCCGGCGTCGTCCGTGGTCTCTTCGCCGTCGAGCGTCATCCCGCCGCCCGCTCCACACGCGAACCACTTCGTCTCCCAAGTCAGCATCCCCATCGTCCGCAGCCGGCGGATCGGGGCGTGGTCCGGGCCGACGTTCTCCTGGATCCCGTACTGGTGCAGCACCGTGAGCTTGATCCCCTTGGTGAGGTCGTCCTTCATCGCGGCGAGCGGCGCCACGGTCAGGCGCGCGGTCCCGTCCTTGTATTTGGCGGAGCGGAGGTGGGTGCTCTCGGGCTTGGCGAAGAACTCGCCGTTGGCGACCTGGAGCTGCCAGTCGATCATCCCTGCGCGGTGCTGGCCCGATACATTGATGCCGGTGTCTGCGGAGGCCATGCCGGCGAAGGTCTCGTACCCGACCGGCCCCAGCAGGCGGTGCTTCCAGATCGAGTCCTCGAACTCGATCCACGCCGTCTGCTGCTGACCGACCTTGAGCCGGATCCCCGGCAGCACGTCGTCGACCTGGAGGTAGGCGAATTTCACGCGCATCACCAGGCTGCCGGCGGCGCTGTTGCCCTTGGAGGCGTCCTTGACGCGCGTGAGATCCGGCGTGAGGCGCAGCGAGATCTTCTCGCCGATCTGCGGCTCGAAGTTCAGGTACGCGCGGTGGATGTCGAAGCGGTTCGCGCCTTCCATGTCGTCGTCGTAGTCCTTCGTGTCGGGGTACGGGCCCATCAGGTCCGCGCTCCACGAGGCGAAGAGCTGACCGCCGAGCTTGAGCTTGAGCGCCTTGGTGAGCACGACGCCGTCGGACTTCTTCTCGGGAGCCGGGGCCTTCGCCGGCTCGTCCTTCGCGGGCGTGTCGACCGCTGCAGGCGTCGGATCGACCCGGGGCGCCGCGGGCGCGACGATCGGCGGCGGCGGCCGCGGGTCGGCGATGACCTCGGGCGGCGGCGGCGCAGGCGCGACGATCGGCGGGGGCGGCATGGGGGCGGGCGCGACCTCCGCGGCCGCGGGCGGAGGAACCGCGGGCTCCGCCGCCTGGGCGGGGAGCGAGAGTGCGGCGAAGGCGAAGGCGGCGAGGGCCGTGTTTCGGTCGAACATGAGCGAAGCTCCTGGGTCGCGGGGCTGGTCCGGGCCGACTGCACGCGATGAGCCACGGCGGCAGTCGGACGCGCAACGTCCGCGTCCCCGGAGAATCAGCGGATCGGCGCTCTTTGCGACATGTCCGCCATCAGCTCCGAGGTCGGCGCTGACCCACGAGGCCGCCACGACCCATCGCGGGCAGCCCGGGTCGTGCGCCGCCTCGGCCGGGGCTTTCCCATACGCGCCCCGGTGGTACGTTCGCGCCGCCCCCCTTTGTTGGAGCCTTCATGCACCGATCTGCACCTCCCACCGGGCCGATCCGGGTCCGTGGTCCGGGCTTCGAGCTGGAGGTCGAGGGCTCGTTCGTGCAGCTGCCCGAGGCCGACGTCCCGTGCGAAGGCGCGTGGCTCGAGGCGCAGGCGCAGGCGCTCGTGACGCTTCATGCGGCCGAGGCCGAACCCGGCGCCGACGCCGTGCGGGCGCTGACCGAAGACTGGCTCGGGCTCTCCGAGCTGCCGGGCCTCGTGCTCGCGGCGGCCAGCGCGTCGACGGTCCCTGGCGTGGCGCTGCGGCGCGGCACCCTGCAGGCCGGCGACGCGGCGCAGCCCCCGCTCGCGCTCGTGCTCGTCGCGGTGATCCAGAAGGCGGTCTTCTTCTCGTTCCTCGTGCGCGCGGAGCGGGAGGGCGAGCTGCTCGAGCAGCTCGTGGCGCGCCTGTGCACGGCCCTCGGCAAGCTGGCCTCCGGCGAGGCGCCGAGCCGCCTCGTCGCGCCGCGCGGGGGGCTCGTCGATCCCTCCGGTCGACCGGCCGCCTCGGGCCTCGTGGATCCCTCCGGCCGCCCGGTGCCCAGCGGGCTGGTGGATCCCTCCGGCCGCAAGGTCTCCTCGGGGCTGCTGGATCCCGGCGGTCGGCCCGCCGCGCCGCCGCCCGCGTTCGACGGGCCGCTCGCGGAGGTGACCGAGGCCGCCGCGATCTGGGCCTGCCCCGCGCTCGCCGTCTCGCTGCCGATCCCGCCCACGCTGCAGCTGCTGGAGACGCAGCTCGACGGCGCGACGCTCGCGTCGACGGCGGTGCCCGGCCTCCTCCTGCTGCACGCCGGCCTCTATCCGGATCCCCGCGCGGCGATGGCGCTGCTGCCGTCCCGGCTCGAGGCGCTCGGCATGCAGGTCCGGCTCGTCTCGGGCCCGGAGCTGACGGCTGCAGGGCTGTACGCGGCGCAGTTCTCGGGCGCGTCGCCCGAGGGCGAGATCGGCGTGGCGGCCTACGCGAAGGTCTGCCGGTCCGGCGCGGCGGTGATCGCGCTCGCGCTCACCAGCGTCGCGCGGCTGCCGGAGGTCGCGCACCTCGCGGAGGCGCTCGCGGCCGGCGCGCGCTTCGGCCCGCTGCAGACGCAGCCCGAGGCCGCAAAGCTGTTCACGGGCACCTGGAGCCGTCACCGCAGCGGAGGAAGCGGCACGCAGACCGGCGCCGCGGGCGGGGCCTCCTCGAGCGTCACCGCGACGCTGCGCTTCGATCCCGACGGCCGGTATTCGTTTCACGCCGAGTCGAGCTACTCCGCGCTCTCCGCTGCGGGGAGCCAGGGGTCGCAGACGCAGGGCATGGGCGCGAGCACCGCCGAGGATCGCGGCCGCTGGCTCGTCTCGCAGGGCGTGCTGATCCGCTCGAGCGAGACCGAGGGCAGCCGGCTCAGCCCCGTGCAGTGCGACGGTCGAAGGCTGCGGGTGGACGGCGTCGAGTACGCGCGCTGACGCGGCGGGAGCAGACATGGGCCTCCGGGCGCATCGGACAGCGTTGCTTGCACTCCTCCTCGGGCTCGCCGCCTGCGACGACGGCGGCGGGAGCGAAGGCGGCGCGGGCGGAAGCAGCGCAGGAGGCGACGGCGGCGCGGGAGGGACCGGCGGCGCGCTCGCGGTCGATCTCTTCACGCCCGGCCTGACCCACGAGGGCACCGAGGGCCTGCTCGCGGTGCGGCTCATCGCCGCGGATCCCGCCTCGCCGGGCAAGGGCGACAACGCGCTCACCTTCGAGGTGCTCGACGCCGCGACCGACGCGGCGATCGCGGACGCGCAGATCGTGCTCGAGCCCGTGATGCCGGCGCACGGCCACGGCACCACGCCGCCGCGCCACACCGCGACGAGCGCTGCGGAGGGGCTCTATCGCGTGGGCCCCTTCGCGCTCTTCATGCCGGGCGTGTGGGAGCTGCGCTTCCACCTCACGCGTGGCGCGGTCGCCGACGAGGTCTCGTTTCGCTTCCGGATCGAGGGCTGACCGATGCGCCGCGCGCTCCTGCTCGCCCTGCTGCTCCCCGCCTCGGCCTGCGACGACGAACCCGCGCCTCCCGCGCCGAAGCCGGCGCCGTCGGAGGCGACGCTGCGCGATCCGCAGAGCTGCGCGCGATGTCACCCCGACCACGTCCGGCAGTGGTCCGGCAGCATGCACGCCTACTCCTCCCGCAGCCCGGTCTTCCGCGCGATGCTTCAGAAGGGCCAGCGCGAGACCGGCGGCGCGGTCGGCGCGCTCTGCCTCGGATGTCACGCGCCGCTCGCGGTCGAGGCGGGCATCGGCCTCGACGCCGCCTCGCTCGACGCGGCCGATCCGAGCCTCATCGGGATCACCTGCTGGTACTGCCACACCGTCACGTCGATCGACGGGGATCACAACGCGATGCTCGGCCGCACCTCCGACGGCGCGCTGCGCGGCGGGCTCCCCGCGCCGCTCGCGACCGAGGCGCACGGCAACCGCTACTCGCCGCTGCACGACCGCACGCGCCCCGACTCCTCGGCGCTCTGCGGCACCTGCCACGACGTCGTGCTGCCCGGCGGGCTGCGGCTCGAGCGGACCTTCGTCGAGTGGAAGGAGACGCTCTACGCGCACGAGGAGGACGAAGAGTCGCTCCCCTGCGGCGCCTGTCACATGGAGGGGCGCGAGGGGCGGGCCGCCGACGTGCCGGGCGCGCCGCTGCGGCGGATCCACGACCACTCGATGGCCGGCGTCGACGTCGCCTTCACGGAGTTCCCGGAGCGCGAGGCGCAGCGGGCGCTCGTGCAGGAGGCGCTCGACACGACGATCGTCGCGCAGCTCTGCGTCGGCGGCACGCAGGCGGAGCTGACGCTCGAGAACGTCGCGGCCGGCCACTCGTTCCCGAGCGGCGCCGCGCTGCACCGCCGGCTGTGGGTCGAGCTGCGGGCGTTCCGGGGAGAGGCGGAGATCTTCTCGACGGGCGTGGTCCCCGACGGCGCCTCGCCCTCGGAGTCCGACGATCCGAACCTCTGGCTCTTCCGCGACAAGGTCTTCGGCGCCGACGGCGACGAGGTCCACATGGCGTGGGAGGTCGCGTCGCTCGAGAGCCGCGCGCTGCCGGGGCCGACCGCCCGCGACGTGCTCGATCCGGCCTGGCAGGAGACGCACGTCGCGCGCAGCTACACGTTCCCCGAGCGCCCCGATCGCGTGCAGGCCCGCGTGCGGCTGACGCCCTTCGGCAGCGAGGAGCTCGACGCCCTCGTCGCCTCGGGCGATCTCTCCGCCGCGCACCGTGCAGCGATGCCGACCTACACGCTGGCCTCCACCGTGGTGACGTGGCGCGAAGAAGAGCTGCGATACTGCGTGCCGTAGCGACACAGGCCGCGGCGCCTGCTCCGCCGTGAGGCGGCCTGCGTCAGACGGAGGGGCCGTCCTCGCCGCCGCCCGGCCCGCTCTCGTCGCCGTCGCCGCCCTCCTCCCCGCGCAGCCCGCACGCCTTGAGCGCCCTGCGGAAGTTGCTCCGATCCATGCCGGCCGCGCGGGCCGCCGCGCCGATCGAGCCGCCGCTGCGCCGCAGCAGCGCGCCGAAGTAGCGCCGCTGGAACTGCTGGAGCACGTGGCGCCGCGCCTCGAGGAACGGCATGCGCGCGAGCGCGTCGTCGTCGACCGCCACGCGGACGGGGCCGCGCATGGTCTCCGGCAGCGAGTCCGCCGTCAGCTCGTCGCCCTGCGAGAGCACCACCGCGCGCTCGACGAGGTTCTCCAGCTCCCGGACGTTGCCCGGGAAGGCGTACGAGCCGAGCGCCTCGAGGAAGCCCGCGGCCATCCGCTTGGGCCGGCCGCCGCCGCGCAGCGCGACCTGCGCGAGGAAGTGGTCCGCGAGGTGCGGCACGTCGTCGAGCCGCTCGCGCAGCGGCGAGACCCGGATGCTGATCACGTTGAGCCGGTAGAA
>CAYHCR010000096.1:0-8613 GCA_964354895.1 uncultured Myxococcales bacterium
TGCCGCCGACGCTGCCGCCGACGCTGCCGCCGACGCAGCCGCTGCCGCCGTAGTAAAACTTCCCACCGGCCCCTCCCTCGAGCTGGACGGCCTCGACGATCCCCCCGTCGCCCCCACCGCGAGCGGAACCTCGCTCGAAAAGCGTCTCGACCCCGGCGCGACCCTCTCCGAGCGCGCCGCCGCGATCCTCGACCGCACGACGCTCGGCGGCTACGGCGAGTACGACTTCGTGATGCCCCGCGATGGCGCCTCGACGTTCCGGCAGCACCGCTACGTGCTCTTCGTCCACAGCCAGCTCAGCGAGCGCATCAGCACCGCGACCGAGATCGAGTGGGAGTGGGCCGGCACGCCGCTCAAGAAGGACGGCACGCTCGACACCGGCGAGGTCCTCCTCGAGTTCTCCGTCCTCGACGTGAAGCTCCTCGACGCGCTCGTGCTTCGTGCAGGTGTGCTGCTCATGCCGACCTCGAGCCTCAACCTGCGCCACGACGCGCCCGCGCAGGAGCTGCCGGATCGGCCGATCGCCTACACGACCGTCAATCCGTCGACGTGGTTCGAGTCGGGCGCCGGCGCGCTCGGCGCGATCGACCTCGGTGGCGCGGGTCGGCTCTCGTACGAGGCCTACGTCGTCAACGGGCTCGACGCGAAGCTCGAGGACGGCCTCGGCCTGCGGGGCGCGCGCGGCAGCCACCTGCAGGACAACAACGACGACAAGGCGCTCACGGCGCGGCTCGCGTGGTCGCCAAGGCTGGGCCTCGAGCTCGCGGGCGCCGCGTACTCGGGCGCCTACGACCTCGAGGGCCGCCGCGTCCTGCTGCTCAACGGCGGGCTCTTCTGGCGCACGGGCGCGCTCGACCTGCACGGCGAGTACGTCCACGTGCAGATCGATCCGGGCTACGTGCAGGGCTTCTCGGAGGGCTCGCCGGCGAACACGCGCGCCGCGGTGCCCGAGGCCATGGACGGCTTCTACGCGCAGGCGGACTACCGGCTGCAGATCCCGGCGCTGCAGGCGGCGCTGCCGGACGAGTGGCGGGAGGGTCACCTCGGGCTCTCGTTGCGCTACGAGGAGTCGGACACGGACGACGCCGTGACGAGCGCAGGCGATCTCGCGCAGCTCACCCTCGGCCTCAACGTCCGGCCGATCCCCGCGTTCGTCTGGAAGAACAGCTTTGCGTTCGCGAAGAGCGGCGCCTCGTTCGGCGGCGCGCCGCACGCGTGGGACGGGCGCTTCTGGGACGAGCCCGACTGGCGCTGGGTGTCGAGCGCCGCGTTCCTCTTCTGACGAGCAAGATGCCCCGGAGTCGCGCATGACGCACCTGTACTCGCTCCTGCTGACCTTCACGCTGCTCCTCGCGGCCCGGCCCGCGGCGGCGGCCGAGACGTACTTCACCCGTGAGCAGCTCCTCGCCTCGTTCTTCCCCGGCAGCGAGAAGGTCACCTTCCGCAGGCTCAAGCCGACGCCCGTGCAGCAGGCGGCGCTCAAGGCGACGCTCGGCGCCGCGCCGCGCCGCGCGGAGTGGGTCATCTTCGTGGCGATGACGGGTGAGAAGATCGACGGCTACGCGGTGATCGACGACGAGCCGGGGCAGCATGAGCCGATCACCTTCGGCGTGAAGCTCTCACCGGCGGGCGTCGTGGAGCGGCAGGAGATCATGGTCTATCGCGAGACATACGGCGCCGAGGTCGCAGACCCCCGCTTCGAGGCGCAGTTCGTCGGCAAGTCCGCGAAGGATCCGCTGCGGCTCGGCGTCGAGGTCGACGTCGTGACCGGCGCGACGATCTCCTGCCGGTCGATGGCGATCGGCGTGCGGCGGGTCATCGCGGTCGTCGACGAGCTCGTCGTGCGCGGCGGGTCCTGACGTGCGCGTCTTCTCCCGGCCCTTCCCGATCGAGCGCCTCTCGCTCGAGGCGCGGCTGCTCTACACCGGCTTCCTCGGCTTCCTGCTCGTCGGCCTCGCGACGAGCGCGTGGCTCTACCGCGACTCGTTCGGCGGCCTCGGGGCAGCCGACGCCTCGCGGTACTTCCTCGGCGAGGAGGCCGCTCTGGCAAAACTTCCGCCTGGCGGCCCCGCGCTCGAGCTGCCCGAGGAGGAGCCCGCACACCTGACGCTCGAGAAGTCCGAACGTCAGGTGATGGAGACGTTCCACTTCCACCTCTTCACGGTGCCGGTCGTGCTGCTGATCGTCGGCCACCTCTTCATGCTCACGGCGCTCTCCACGCGCCGGAAGGCCGCCGTCATCGTCTTCGCCACGCTCGCGACGCTGCTGCACCTGCTGGCGCCGCTGCTCGTGCGCTTCGGCGGCGCTTCGTTCGGGGGGCTCATGCCGCTCTCCGCGCTGCTGGCGGCGCTAGGCTGGCTGCCGATGTGCGCCTGGCCGCTCTGGGAGATGTGGCGGCCGCGCGCCGTCGAGGAGCCCGAGCCGTGATCTGCGTCGTCGTGCCCGCCCGCAACGAGGCCGCCTCCGTGGCCGCCGTCGTCCGCGAGGTGCGCGCGGCGCTCGCGGACGAGGCGCACGAGATCCTCGTCGTCGACGACGGCTCGACCGACGCGACGGCCGCCGAAGCGCGGCAGGCCGGGGCGCGCGTCGTGCAGGGTCCGGGCCTCGGCTACGGCGCCGCGATCCTCGCGGGCGTCGCGCAGGCGCGCGGCGAGTGGCTCGGGATCATCGACGCCGACGGCAGCTATCCGGCCGAGGCGCTGCCGGCGCTGCTCGCGCTCGCGCGGGCCGGCGCGGCGCAGGCGATCGGCGCGCGCCCGGCGTTCCCTGCGGTCGAGCCGCTCGCGCGCAGCCTGCTCAAGCTCGTCGCGCGCGCCTTCGTCCACGCCGCCACCGGGCTGCGCCTGCCGGATCTGAACTCCGGGCTGCGCGTCGTGCGCCTCTCGCTCGTCCGCGAGCTCGCGCCGAAGCTCCCTCAGCGCTTCTCGTTGACCACGACGCTCACGCTGCTGCTCGCGGCGCGAGGGGTCCGGCAGAGCTTTCTGTCGATCGAGTACCGCCCGCGCGCCGGTCGCTCCAAGTGGCGCGCCTTGCGGGACACCGCGCTGTTCTTCCGGACCGTCGCGCGGGGCGTGAGGGAGATCCGGGCGGCGCGCCATCCGGCCGCGCTCGCGCTCCCTGCGAAGGCCTCGTGAGCCTGCCCGTCGTCGTCATCGGCGCAGGTCCCTGCGGGCTCGCGGCCGCCGCGGAGCTCGCGCGGGGCGGCGCGCGCACGCTCGTCCTCGAGGCGACGAGCGAGGTCGGCGGGCTCGCGGGCTCCTTCGAGATCGCCGGCTTCCGCGTCGACTACGGCCCGCACCGGCTCCATCACGCCGCCTCCGTCGAGGTCCTCGCGCTCCTCTCCGAGGCCGCCGGCGTCACGCTGCGCGAGCGGCCCCGGCGCGGCGTGCTGCACGTCGAGGGTCGCCGCGTCCCGTTCCCGCTCTCCGTGCCGGGTCTGCTCCGGGGCCTCGGTCCCTCGGAGCTCGGCCGCCACGCGCTCTCCGCGCTGCGCGCCCGGCTCGCCCCGCCCGCCGCGACGGACTTTGCCGCCGAGGCGACGCGTCGGCTCGGCGATCGCGCGCTGGCACAGCTGTATGGACCTGCGGCGCGCAAGCTCTTCGGCCTCCCGCCGGAGGCGCTCGACGCGGCCTTTGGTCGGGCCCGGATCCCCACGACCGATCCGCTCGCGGCCGCCCGCGCCGCCGTCGTCGGGCGCCGCTCCGAGAAGGCGCGATACCTGCACCCGGACGGCGGCTATGGCGCGATCGCAGAGGGGCTCGCGCGCTTCGTCCGGGCCCACGGCGGCGAGGTCCGCGTCGATGCGGCCGTGGACGGCCTCGTCCGCGAAGGAGGCCGCGTCGTCGGCGTGCGGGTGGGCGGCGAGACCATTCAGGCCCGCGCGGTTGTCGCGACCGCGCCGATCGACCGGCTCGCGGCGTGGGCTTCGCTCCCGGCCCCGCTGCTCTCGTTCCGCGCGCTCGTGCTGCTCTACGCGGTGCTGCCGCGCGCGCGGCTCTCCCGGGCGGACGCGCACTACTTCCCAGATCCGGCGCTGCCCAACGCGCGCCTCTTCGAGCCCAAGAACTTTCTCGGGGGGGCTGGGCCGAAGGACCGGACCGTGATCGGCTTCGATCTGCCCTGTGCCATCGACGACCCGATCTGGCGGGCGACGCCCGAGGCGCTGTTCGAGCGGGTGCGCCCCGCGCTGCGGCTGGCCGGCGGCGGGGGCGCCGAGCCGCTCTCGCTGCACCTGCGACGCTTCCCGCGCGCCTGGCCCGTCTACCGGCGCGGCTTCGGCCTCGAGCGGGATCGCACGCTCGACGCGCTCGCGGGCCTCGAGGGGCTCTATCCCGTGGGCCGCCACGCGCTCTTCGTGCACGACAACCTCCACCACGCCTGCGCGGCTGGCCTGCGCGTCGGCCGCGCGGTGCTCAGCGGTGCGGACGCGCGCGCGTGGCGGAGCGCGCAGCGGCCGCTGACCGAGGTCCAGGTCGAGGACTGACGGCCGCGGGTGACGAACCGCGTACGAAGCGATAGAGAGCCGGCCGATGCAGCGCCGGGCTCCCGGGGCCCGCGCGGCGGACGAGTACCTCTGCCCCGGCAGGAGACGGCCATGCAGCTTCAGGATCTGAAGATCATCGTCACGGGCGCGGCGCAGGGCATGGGCGCGCACTTCGCCACGCGGCTGCACCAGGCGGGCGCGCAGGTCGCGGCAGGCGACATCGACGAGGCCAAGCTCGCGTCGCTGCCGGCCGGCATCCACAAGCGCAAGCTCGACGTCTCCAACGAGCAGGAGTGCGAGCAGTTCGTGGCCTGGGCCGACGAGGTGATGGGCGGGCTCAACGGCCTCGTGAACAACGCCGGCATCCTGCTCGACGGCCTGCTCGTGAAGAAGGACCGCACGACGGGCGCCGTCACCAAGCTCTCGAAGGCGAACTGGGACGCCGTCATCGGCGTGAACCTGACCGGCGCCACGTTCATGGTCCGCGACACGGTCGCGAAGATGGTCGAGAAGGGCCACACGCCCGGCGTCGTCGTGAACATGAGCTCCATCGCGCGGCATGGAAACCGCGGCCAGAGCAACTACGTCTCGGCCAAGGCGGCGCTCGCGGCGAACACCTTCACGTGGGCGCGCGAGTTCGGCGCGTACGGCATCCGCGTCGGCGCGGTCGCCCCCGGCATGATCGAGACGCCCATGACGCAGGGCATGAACCAGAAGGCCCGCGACACACTGGTCGCCAACGTCCCGGTCGGCCGCGTCGGTCTCCCCGAGGACATCTGGCTCGCCGTGAAGTTCGTCCTCGAGTGCGACTACTTCAACGGCCGGACGATCGACGTCGACGGCGGCCTCACGATGTAGCCGGCGGAGGCTCGTACAGCTCTGCTGAAATGGCCTCGCCCGCCAGGGTCCGGCGGGCGAGGTGTGAAGGGCCGCGACGCGGGCGGCCCGTCACGTCGCGCCCTGATCACAGCCGCGAACCGGACCACGACGCGGCCGTCGTGTACGGTCCGCCCGTGTCGAACCCGAAGCCGACGCGGGGCATGGGCGCGCGCGCGCTGCTCGTCAGCGCCGCGACGATGCTCTCCCGCGTGCTCGGCCTCGCGCGCGAACAGCTCTTCGCGCTCCTGCTCGGCGCCACTGCGTACTCCGACGCCTTCGTCGTCGCCTTCCGCATCCCGAACCTGCTGCGGGATCTGTTCGCGGAGGGCGCGCTCTCCGCGGCCTTCGTGCCGACCTACGCGGCGGCGCTCAAGGAGAGCCGCGCGCGCGCGATCCGGCTCGGAAACCTGGTGATGGCGACGCTCGGGCTCGTCGCGGGTCTCGTCACGCTCGTCGGCATCGGCCTCTCGCCCGAGCTCGTCGCGTGGATGGCGCCCGGCTTCGCGGCGACGCCCGGCAAGAGCGAGCTCGCGGTGCTCTGCACGCGGATCATGTTCCCGTTCCTGCCGACGGTCGCGCTCGCCGCGGTCGTCATGGGCCAGCTCAACGCCGAGGAGCGCTTCACGGCGCCGTCGCTCGCGAGCGCGATGTTCAACGTCGTGGCGATCCTCGCGGGCCTCGGCCTCTGGGCCGGCGGCGTCTCGCCCGAGACCGCGGTGATCGGCTGGTCGATCGGCACGCTCGGTGGCGGCGTCGCGCAGCTCTGCGTCCAGCTGCCGTCGCTCTTCGCGACGGGCTTCCGCCTCCGACCCGCGCTCGACCTCGCGGATCCCGGCGTGCGGCGCATCCTGCGGCTCATGGCGCCCGCGACGCTCGGCCTCGCCGCGACGCAGACGAACCTCTTCGTGAACACGATGTTCGCCTCGCAGGTCGAGGGCGCGGCGTCGTGGCTCAATTATGCGTTCCGCCTCATCCAGCTGCCGATCGGCGTCTTCGGCGTGGCGGTCGCGACGGTGGCGACGACGGGGCTCGCGAAGCGCGCGGCGGAGCACGATCTGCCCGGGATGCGCGAGGTGCTCGGCCAGGGGCTGCGGCTCGTGGCGTTCCTGACCGTGCCCTCGACGATCGGCCTCATCGTGCTGCGTGAGCCGATCACCCGGCTGCTCTTCGAGCGCGGCCGCTTCGGCCCGGGCGACACCGCGGCCACGGCTGACGCGATCCTCCTCTACGCGATCGGCCTGTATGCGTATGCCGCGGTGAAGGTGATCGCGCCGGCGTTCTACGCGCTCGATCGCCCGCGCTGGCCGCTCGTGGCGAGCGTCGCGTCGGTCGTCGCCAACGTCGCGCTCAACGTCACGCTCTTCCCGGTCCTGGGCTTCCGCGGGGTGGCGCTCGGCACGAGCGTCTCGGCGCTGCTGAACTTCACGATCCTGCTCGCGGCGTTCGGCGCGATCGCAGGCGGCGTGGGTCTGGCAAAGCTGCTCTGGCACCTGCTGCGCGTCGCGCTCGCGGCGGCCGCGTGCGGCGCGGCGGCGTTCACCGTGTTCGGCCCGCTCGACGCGAGCCTCGGGCGGTCGTTGCCTGCACAAATGCTCACCGTAGGCGCGGCCTGCGCGGCGGGCGCGCTCGCCTACGCGCTCGCGGCAAAGGGGGTCCGCCTGCCCGAGCTGCAGGCGGTGACCGATCGGCTCGGCCGCCGCCTGCGCCGCTGAATCCTTGCGGGTGATGCGTGCGGGTGATGCGTGCGGGTGGTGCGTGCGGCGGTCGCCTACGAGCCCGCTGCCGCCGTCGCCCAGCCGACCGGCTTGTCGAAGCGCACGAAGTAGGTGTGCCCCACGCGGTCGAGGATGTCGGCGGTGAGCTGCGGCTCGATCCCGTAGTACGCGCAGAGATCGATCACCTGGCCGAGCAGATCGCGCGGCTCGCAGGCGTTGAAGGGCCGCTCCTCCTGCACGTAGTGGCGCGCGACGAGGTAGTCGAGCATCGCCTCGTCGTACCGGACACCTTTGCGCTTGCACTCCGACTTGAAGATCTTCCGGTACTGCTGCTCGTCCGGCCGGCTCACCTCGAGCTTGTAGCGGACGCGGCGGAGGAACGCGCCGTCCACGAGGCTCGACGGGTCGAGGTTCGTCGAGAAGACGACGAAGACGTCGAACGGGACCTTGAGCTTCTTGCCGGTGTGGAGCGTGAGGAAATCGAACTCGCTCTCGAGCGGCACGATCCAGCGGTTGAGGAGGTCCTTGGGCGAGACCTTCTGCCGACCGAAGTCGTCGATCAGCAGCATCCCGCAGTTGGCCTTCATCTGGAACGGCGCCTCGTAGTAGCGGACCTCCGTGCTGTAGGCGAGATCGAGCGCCTCCAGCACGAGCTCGCCGCCGACGATGATCATCGGCCGCTTGATGCGGATCCACCGCTCGTCCCAGCTCTCGCCCTCCAGCTGCGGGACGGGGATGTGGACCGTGTCGTCGAAGATCTTCACGACGAAGTCGTCGATGAGCAGCGCGTAGGGGATGAAGATGTCGCCGCCGAAGCCGGCCGTCATGCGCTGGCAGACGGCGGTCTTCCCGTTGCCCGGCGGGCCGTAGAAGAAGAGCGCCTTGCCCGAGTTCATCGCCGGGCCGATCGCGTCGTAGACCTCGTCCTTCACGACCAGATCGTGGAAGTGCGGCTCGATGTCGGCCTTCGTCAGCGCGTTGCCGCGGATCGACTGGTTGGCGACCGACTCGAGGTAGCGATCGAACCGGCAGGGCGCAGGTCCCACGTAGCGATCGCGCTCCATCGCGAGTCGGCACATCGAGGCGCCCGCCTCCGTCAGCACGAAGATCATCGCCGCGCGGCCGATGCCCGCGCCGCCCGAGCCCTTGATGTCGATCAGCTTGTTGCGCCGGAGCCGCTCGAGCGCCTCCTCGGCGATCGGCTGCGGGAGCCGCGTGCGTGAGGAGACGTCGGAGCCGCGCAGCTCGCCCGACTGGAAGAGGTGCTTCATCACGAGCTCTTCGACGTAGGTCGCCGAGAGGCCCGTCTCGCGCAGGTCGCGGGGCGCGGTCGGGAAGAACGTCGGCTGGCGCATGCCCGCGCCGATCGCAGGGCGGGCGGCGGGCGCGGGCGCGCGCGGCGCGGCCGGTCGTGCAGCTTCGCCGGCTGCGGCAGGGCGCGGGGCGGCGGCGGGGCGGGCGGGCTCACCGAGCAGCGGGTTGGGCCGGCGCAGCGACTCCTCGGAGGGCGGGCGCGAGGGCGCTCGCGGTGCCGGC
>CAYHCR010000097.1:0-1910 GCA_964354895.1 uncultured Myxococcales bacterium
CCGGACGTCGCCGTCGATCCTGCGGGCTTCGCGACGGTGCTCGAGCGGGAGGCGTTCGAGGGCCAGCACCTCACGCTCTCCGAGCTGCTGCTCGAGGCGCCCGGCGTCGTCGTCCGGCGCGGCCCCGGCGGCGACTCCCTCCAGCTTCGGGGCTCGAGCCCCGACCAGACCGCGGTGCTGCTCGACGGCCTCCGGCTCGATCCGGCTGCGGGCGGCGGCTTCGACCTGCGCCTGCTGCCGGTCGGGCTCGTCGACCGCGTGACCGTCCTGCGGGGGAACGCGGGCGCCTTCTTCGGCGCGGGCGCGCTCGGTGGCGTGGCGCTGATCGAGACACGGCCGCCGTCGCACGGCGCGGAGGGGACGGTCGAGCTGAGCGCCGGCTCGTTCGGCACGTTCGGCGTCGACGCGACGGCGGGCGTCGGCGGCGGATCCTCCTCGCTGCTGGGGGGGATCTCGTACCTCCGCACCGAGGGCGACTTCTCCGCGGTCCACGACCCGACGCCGGCCTTCGACCCGACCGACGCGCGGCGCAGCTCCGTCGAGAACAACGACTTCGACCGCAAGGCGGCGCTGCTGTCGGGCCGGCTGTCGCTCGGCGAGGTCGAGCTCTCCGCATTGCTGCACGGCGTCGACGCGGCGCGCGGGATCCCCGGCACGTTCTTCGCGCCGACCCCGACGCTCCGCCGGCAGGACCGGCTCGGGGTCGCCGGCCTGCGCGGCCTCTGGCGCAGCGGCGCGACCGAGCTCGGCCTCGGCGTCGAGGGGCGCCTCGCGGATCTGCTCGTGACGGATCCAGCGGACACGTTTGCCGGCGGCGCCGCGTCGGAGCGGGCGTCCGATCCGTGGCAGCGGGAGCGCGCGGCCCTCGTGCGCACCTCGGCGGCGGGCGCGCCGGTCGACTGGCTCTCGCTGCGCGGCGAGCTCGCCGCGGGCACGGAGGGGATCGACTCCCCGCTGCACGGCGCGGCGGATCGCACGCTCGTGACCGTCGCGCTCGCGCCGGAGCTCTATCCGCACGACGCTTGGACGATCGCGCCGGCGGCCCGCCTCGACCGGATCGGCGCCACGCAGGGCGTCTCGCCGAAGCTCGGGGTCGCGTGGCGGCCGATCGACTGGCTCGAGCTGCGCGCCAGCGCCGCGCGCTCCTTCCGCGCGCCGTCGCTCGGCGAGCTCCACCTCGAACAGGGCCCGGTCCGCCCGAACCCCGACCTTCGGCCGGAGCGCGGCGACTCCTTCGACGGCGGCGTCGTGCTCCGCGCCGAGCGCGCCCGGCTCGCGATCGTCGGCTTCTACACGCGGACCGACGTCCTCATCTCGTACGAGCTGCTGCCCGGCGGACTCAGCAAGCCCTTCAATTTTCTGGACGCGGAGGTCCGCGGCGTCGAGCTCGACGGGACCACGCGCCCGCTGCGCTGGCTCGAGCTGCACGCGACGCTCAGCTCTGCGGCGACGGCGAACCTCCGCGACGACCCGCGCTTCTGGGGCAAAGAGCGCCCCTACCGGCCGGCCTGGCGCGCCTCGGGCCGCGCGTCCGCCGCGGAGGAGGGGCTGCGCGCCTCGACGAGCCTCGCCTGGCAGTCCGCCCAGTTCACCAACCGCGCGAACTCGACGGAGCTCCCTGGCTTCGTGGATCTCGGGCTCTCGACCGGCGTCCGCGTCGTGGACGGCCCCGTCGCGCTCTGGACCGGCGCGGAGATCGAGAACCTCCTCGACGCCGACCGCGTCGACCGCCTCGGCCTGCCGCAGCCCGGCCGCGCCTTCTTCGTCACCCTTCGCGCCGAGCCGCCTGCAGACGATGCGGGCGCCGCCGGTCCCTGACTGTTTCTCCGGAGAGTCCCGACATGTCCGTCCGCGTCCCGTCCCTGCTGGTGCTGCTCGCCGCCGTCGCCTTCACCGCCTGCGATCGCGGC
>CAYHCR010000097.1:1920-8609 GCA_964354895.1 uncultured Myxococcales bacterium
GACGGCCTCGAGGTCTGTGACGGCGTCTGCATCGACGCCACGCTCGACCCGGCGCACTGCGGCGGCTGCGGGCAGGTCTGCAGCGCCGGCTTCGCCTGCGTCGAGGGCGCCTGTGCCTGCCCCGGTGAGGAGCTCGCCTGCGAGGCTCGCTGCGTCGATCCCCGCACCGACTCCGCCAACTGCGGCGCCTGCGGCACGAGCTGCGGAGGCGGACAGGTCTGCGTCAACGCCCTCTGCGCCTGCCCGCCCGGCCGGATCGACTGCGGCGGCGCCTGCGTCGATCCGACGACCGACGCCTCCCACTGCGGCGCGTGCGACGTGGCCTGCCCCGCCGAGCTCCCTCTCTGTGCCCCGGGCGCGGCGGACGCGCCTGCCTGCGGCGCCGACTGCGGCGCGCTCACCGAGTGTGCCGACGGCTGCGCCGACGTGAGGACGAGCGCCCTGCACTGCGGGACGTGCGAGACGGCCTGCCCGGCAGGACAGCTCTGCGCGGACGGCGCCTGCGGCTGCGGGGAGCGCGCGATCTGCGGCGAGGCGTGCGTCGACACCGAGCGCGACGAGACGAACTGTGGCGCCTGCGGCACGACCTGCGACGCCTCGACGAGCTGCCTCTCGGGCACCTGCGCCCGCGCCGATCTCTACGTCGCCTGCTTCTCGGCCGGCACGATCGTCCCGCTGCTGCAGGAGGGCGGCGCGCCCGCCGGCTCGCCCGTCACCGGCTTCGTCGGCCCGCAGGCGCTCGCGCAGCTCGACGCGCAGCACGTCGTGGTGATCGGCGCGCTCGACGTGACGCTCTCGGTGATCGCGCGCGACACGCACGCCGTCGTCGGCACGCTCGTGCTCACGACCGACGCCTGCCCGAACCACGTCGTCGTGCGCGGCACGCGCGCGTACGTCGTGAACTCGTGCATCGCGACGGTGCAGGTGATCGAGCTGCAGGACCCGTCGAACCCGACGACCGTCGACGAGATCTCGACCGGCGCCGGCTCTTTCCCTCAGTCCGCCGCGTTCGACGCGGAGGGCCGCCTCTGGGTCGCGCTGCTCGCGACCAACGAGCTCCTGCCGATCGATCTCTCCGGCGCCGCCGGCATCGCAGGCACGCCGCTGCTGATGCCTTCGGCCGAGGGGTCGCGCCCCAACGCGACCGGCGTCGCCTTCGCGGCCGGCGCACTCTGGGTGACGCTCAACAACCTCGGCGACGACTACGCGCCGGCCGGCAACGGACGCCTCGTCCGCATCGATCCCGTCGACGGCGCGACGGCGCTCATCGACCTCGGCGCGAGCTGCCGCAACCCCGGCTTCCCCGCCGCCGTCGCCGCGACCGTGCTCGTCCCGTGCGCCGGAAGCTTTGCCGGCGACGGAGAGGTGGTCCGGTTCGACGCGTCGACCGAGGCCATCGACGGCCGTTGGGCGACCGGCGGGGCGCCGACCCGGCTCGCCGCCGTCCCCGGCGCGGCGGGCGTGCACGGGTGGGCGTCGGACTCGATCGGCCGGGGCGTCTTCGCGCTGGCCGCAGACCTGTCCGTCTCGACGCTGCCCGCGCTCTGCCCCGCCGGCGACTTCGAATTCGTCTCGGACGTGCTCGCGATCCCGTGACGATCGCCCGCTCACGGGACGCGGTCGGGCGCGGCGCCCCGGCGGCAGGCTCCCTCGCCGCGGGCCTGCCGCGGGCGCTCGCGGCGCTCCTCCTCGCGCTCGCCTCGCCCGCCATCGCCGCGCCGCCGGAGTCGCTCGGGCCGCCGCCCGCTGCGTCACCGACGCGGATCGTGACGCTCGCGCCCTCGCTGACCGAGCTCGTGCTCGCGCTCGGCGCCGGCGATCGGCTCGTCGGCGTCTCGCGCTTCGACGACGCGGCGGAGGTGCAGGGCCTCCCCCGCGTGGGCGGCTTCGTCGATCCCTCGGCGGAGGCGATCCTCGCGCTGCGGCCCGGACTGCTGCTCGTGCAGCCCTCGCCCGCGAACCGCGGCCCCGTCGAGCTGCTCGCCTCGCGCGGCGTCCCCGTGCGTGTCGTGCCGCTCCACACGCTGGCCGAGATCCTCGCCGCCGGTCCGCTCGTGGGCGCAGCGCTCGGGCGCCCCGCAGAAGGAGCGGCGCTGCGCGCCCGCCTCGAGGCGCAGCTCGCCGACGCCCGCGCCCGCGCCGCGACCCGCGCGCCCGTCGCGGCGCTCGTCGTCTACGGATGGCGCCCGCTCGTCGTCGCCGGCCCCGGCTCCTTCCCCGACGAACTGCTCGCCGCGACCGGCTTCACGAACGTGGCGCGCGGCGCGACCGGACCGTGGCCGACCTTCTCCGCGGAGGCCGCCGTCGCCGCCCGGCCGGCGCTCGTGATCGACGCCTCCGGAGTTCACGACGACGCCGCGGTCCTGCCCGCGCTCGCCGACCGCGTCCACCGCGTCGACTCCGCCGCGCTCGCCCGCCCCGGCCCGCGAGTGGGGGAAGCGTTGCGGCTCCTCGAGGCCCTCCACCCCGGCGCGGCCGCGCAGTGACCTCTGCCGTCCGCTTCTCTCCCGCCCGCTTCGCCGCGCTCCTCTGCGCCGGAACCGCCGCGATCCTCTGCAGCGTCGCGCTCGGGGGATCGCTCGGCGCGCAGCGGATCGACCTCTGGGAGGCGCTCTCCGCGCCCGGCTCGCTCGACGCAGAGCTGCTCTTCGGCCTGCGACTGCCGCGGCTCGCGCTGGCGCTGATCGTCGGCGCCGGCCTCTCCGCCGCGGGCGCCGCCTACCAGGGGCTCCTGCGCAACCCGCTCGCCGATCCCTTCGTACTCGGGGTCTCCGGCGGCGCCGCGCTCGGCGGCACGCTCGCGATCGCGGCCAGCGAGCTGCTCGGCCGTGCAGGTGTGCACTTCCCCGAGGCGCTCGCGGTCGGCCCGTCGGCGTTCGTGGGCGCCGTGCTCGCGACGCTGCTCTCGTTCGCGGGCGGCGTGCGCCACGGCCGGCTCGATCCCCTCCGCACGCTGCTCGTCGGCGTCATTTTCAATGCCTTCGCCGCCTCGCTCATCACGCTGGCGAAGACCGCGATCGCGCCGGAGCGCGCGCAGGAGCTGCTCTTCTGGCTGACCGGCTCGCTGGGCCACGAGCGCCCCGCGACGCTCGCGCTCGCCGCCGGCGCGACCGCGCTCGCGATCGGCGTGCTGCTCCTCGCGGCCCCGCGCGTGAACCTGCTCGCCCTCGGCGACGACACCGCCCGTTCGCTCGGCGTGCCGGTCGCCGCGACACGCGCCGTCGTCTTCCTCGCCGCCTCGCTCGCCGTCGCGGTCGCCGTCTCGCTGACCGGGCTCGTCGCCTTCGTCGGCCTGCTCGTCCCCCACGTCGCGCGGCTCGCGCTCGGCCCCGATCAGCGCCTCCTGGTGCCGGCGTCGGCGCTCTTCGGCGGCGCGTTCCTGGTGCTCGCCGACCTCGCCGCCCGGCTCCTGTTCGTGCCGCTGGGCACCGAGCTCCCCGTCGGCGCGCTGACCGCGCTCGCGGGCGGTCCGCTCTTCCTGCTGGCGCTCGCGCGGGAGCGCTCCTCCGTCGCCTGATCCCCCCGGACGGAGGGAATGGAGCGAGGGCGATCCCGGCGGGCCGATCGCGCGCGCCTTCGTTGACACCCCCGACCCCTCCACCTACGATTTCCAACGCCGCACAAACACGACGCTTTTCCGCGCCGAACGCCTCGGCGCCAGGGGCTCCCCCACCCCTTCATGTGGCAGATCGTCCTCAACGGCCCCGGCTACCTCGACACCGACTACGAGCTGCCGGACGGCGACACGTACCTCGGTCGGGCGGATGACAACGACATCGTCCTCTCGGGCGATCTCGTGTCGCGCAGACATGCCCGCTTCGTGCGCTCGCCGGACGGGCTGACGGTCGAGGACGCCGGCTCGCGCAACGGCACCAAGATCAACGGCACGCGGATCGAGGCGCGCACGCGCGTTCAGATCGGCGACATCGTCGGGATCGGCGAGAACCGGATCTCGGTGCGCAAGCTCGCGCAGGCGCTGGAGGTCCGGACCGAGCTGGTCGCCGCCGCCCACCTCGATCCGCCGACGAACCCCAGCGCGCGCTTCGCCGCAGCCTCGCCGTCGCCCTCGCTCGCAGCGCCGGTGCCGACGGCGCCGCCACCCCCGCCCGCCGTCAACCAGCCGATCCTGCTCAAGCAGGAGGTCGGTCGCGCCGAGGTGCTCGATCAGATCGAGCGGGCGCGCGCGCTCGGCTCCACGACGTCGCTGGCCGAAGGCAAGGTCGCGCCCGAGGTCGCCTCGCTCGTCCTGCTGTACCAGGTGAGCGAACGCCTCGCGACGGCGCCCTCCCTCGAGCGCTTCCTCGAGGACGTCTGCGAGCTCGTGATGGAGGTCGCGAACGCGCGCACGGTCGTCGCGCTGATGCGCAATGACGGCGCAAAGCTGCGCCCCGTCGCCTTCCGCCATCGTGGCAGCGCGCTCGCGCACGGCGAGGTCCCGGTCAGCGACTCGGTGATCGCCGAGTCGATCCGCGCCCGCTCGGTGCTGTGCGTCGCGGACGTCGGCCGCGACAGCCGCTTCTCCGGCAAGGAGAGCGTCGTCCTCTACGGCGTCACGCAGGTGATCTCGGTCCCGCTCTTCCGCGGCGACGATCTCGTCGGCGCCCTTTACGTCACGCGCGACGGCAACGCGATCGGCTCGGATCTCCCGCGCCTCGTCGAGGCCCTGACGGCGATCGGCCACCTCTCGGCGAGCGGCATCGAGCAGCAGCGCCTCCGGGAGCGCGCGGCCGAGGAGGCGCGGGTGCGCAAGGTCCTCGAACGCTTCCACGCGCCCGACATCGTCGACCGCGTCGTGAAGGACTTCTCGGAGTCCGGCGGCCCGCGCATGGAGGAGAAGTACGCGACCGTGCTGTTCGCCGACATCTCCGGCTTCACGCCGCTGACGGAGCGCCTGCCGGCCGAGCGGATCGTGCACCTGCTCAACGAATTCTACCGGCGCACGACCACGGTGATCTTCTCGTTCGGCGGCACCGTCGACAAGTTCATCGGCGACGCCGTGATGGCGATCTTCGGCGCGCCCTATCCGCGCGGCGACGATCCGGCCCGCGCGGTGCGCGCGGCGATGGCCATGCGCTTCGAGTTCAACCGGATGATGGCGGAGCGGCCCGTCGACGAGCAGTGCAACCTCTCGATCGGCGTCAACACCGGCCGCATGCTCGTCGGCACCGTGGGAGGCGAAGGCCGGCTCGAATACACCGCCCTCGGCGACGCGGTGAACGTCGCCTCGCGCGTGCAGTCGACGGCGCAGGGCGGCCAGATCCTCATCACGGGCGCCACGCTCGAGGCGCTCGGCGGGCGCTTCGTCGTGCACCCGCTCGGCGAGCAGAAGCTCAAGGGGCGCCGGGAGTCGGTCGCGGTCTACGCGGTCGAAGACGAAGACCTCTCCGCCTCGACGCTCTCCGGCGCGCGGGACTTCTGACGCCCGATGTTGCCCACCGCCAAAGCCGCCCGCGGCGCGCTCCGGCCCTTCAAGCCGGTCCCCTTCGGCCGCTTCACGCTCGTCGCGCCGATCGCGCAGGGCGGCATGGGCGAGATCTACCTCGCCAAGTCGACCTTCGCCGGCGGCCTCGAGAAGCTCTGCGTCATCAAGAAGGTCATCCCCGCGCTCGCGCACGACGAGGAGTTCATCGGCCGCTTCCTCGACGAGGCGCGGCTGCTCGTGAAGCTGCAGCACGGCTCGATCGCGCAGGTCTACGACACCGGCAAGGAGGGCGACGAGTACTGGATCGCGCTCGAGTTCGTCGACGGCAAGGATGTCCGGCGGCTCGAGCAGCGCGCCCGCGAGCTCAAGGTCCGCGTCCCGTTCGACTGCATCGCGTATCTCGGGACGAAGGTGCTCGAGGCGCTCGCGTACGCCCATCGAAAGAAGGACGAGGCCGGGCACGAGATGAACCTCGTGCACCGCGACATCTCGCCGCAGAACGTCCTCATCTCGTACGAGGGCGAGGTGAAGGTGATCGACTTCGGCCTCGCGAAGTCGAAGCTGTCGAGCGGGCGCACCCAGCCCTCGATGGTGATGGGCAAGTTCTTCTACATGGCGCCCGAGCAGGCGCGGAACCAGCCGATCGATCGCCGCACGGATCTCTACGCGGTGGGCGTCCTGCTCTGGGAGCTCGTCGCCGGAAAGAACCCGCACGAGGACGTGCCGCCGTTCGAGATCATGGAGCGCGTTGCGCGGCCCCAGGTGCCGCCGATCGAGTCGATCGTGACCGACTGCCCGCCGTCGCTCGCGGCGGTGATCGGGAAAGCGATGCAGGTCGATCCTGCGCAGCGCTTCTCTTCGGCGGAAGAGATGCGCGGCCGGCTCTCGGCGGCGCTCTACGAGATCAGCGTCGACGCAGGGCCCGAGCGGCTCTCGCTCGTGCTGCGGGAGAGCTTCGCGGAAGAATTCGGGCGCGAGCGGCGGATGATCGCCTCCTTCTCGCAGACCGACGAGGCGCCGCAGGAGGTGATGGTCCCGGTCGACGAGAAGCTCGGCTTCGGCGAGCGGACCGAGTCGATCGAGGTCACGCGCGGCGAGCTCCACGGGTCGGCCGGCGCGACCAGCGTCGGCCCGGCGCCCGAACCGCCCCCGCACGTCACCGCAAAGCTGCACGCGGCCCGTGACCCGTCTGCCCCGGCCCCAGCGCCTCGACCGCCGACGGCCGCCTCGACCGCCAGAGCGTAGGCGGCCCCCTGCGGCTCGTAGC
>CAYHCR010000098.1:0-8586 GCA_964354895.1 uncultured Myxococcales bacterium
CGCGACCGCAGAGCTGCTCACGTTCTTCCTGGCCCACCCGCAGGAGCGCCCGTGATCGAGGTCAATTTCGACGGCCTCGTCGGCCCGACCCACAACTACGGCGGCCTGAGCCCCGGCAACGTCGCGAGCGCGGCGCACGCGGGCGAATTGTCGCACCCGAAGCAGGCCGCCCTGCAGGGCCTGTCGAAGATGGCGTTCGTCCGGGACCTCGGCGTGCCGCAGGCCGTGCTTCCGCCGCACGCGCGGCCGTCGCTGCGGGCGCTGCACGCGCTGGGCTTCCGCGGCTCGGACGAGGAGCTGATCACGCAGGCCTTCCGCTCCCACGAGCAGCTCGTGCGGCTCTGCTCGTCGGCCGCCGCGATGTGGACGGCGAACGCCTGCACCGTCGCGCCATCGAGCGACACGCAGGACGGCCGCCTGCACCTCGTGCCCGCGAACCTCCAGGCGATGTTTCACCGCTCGCTCGAGGCGCCGACGACCCACGCAGTGCTGCAGGCGATCTTCGCCGATCCGCGATACTTCCAGGTGCACGCGCCGCTGCCCGGCGGCGGCCAGTTCGCGGACGAGGGCGCGGCGAACCACACGCGGATGCAGGTCGGCGACGGCCCCGCGGCGCACCTCTTCGCGTGGGGACGGACGGTCTGGGGCGACGCGGCCGCGCCGATCCTCCATCCGGCGCGGCAGACGCGCGAGGCCAGCGAGGCGCTCGTACGCCTGCTGCGGCTCGATCCGACGCGCGCGCTGCTCGCCCAGCAGCACCCCGCCGGCATCGACGCCGGCGCGTTCCACACCGACGTGCTCGCGGTCGGCCACCGCGACGTCCTGCTGCTGCACGAGCTGGCGTTCGTCCGCCACGAGGCGGTGATCGCGCAGCTGCGCGCGCTGCTCGGAGAAGGGCTGCAGGTGATCGTCGCGACGGAGCGGGAGCTGCCGGCGAGCGAGGCGGTCGCGGCCTACCCGTTCAATTCCCAGCTCCTCACGCGCGCCGACGGCGAGCTCGTCCTCCTGGCGCCGGACGACGGCCGCGAGCTGCCGCGCGTGCGCGAGTTCCTCCACCGGGTCGTCGCGGGCGACAACCGCGTGCGCGAGGTCCACTTCCTCGACGTCCGCCAGTCGATGCACAACGGCGGCGGGCCGGCCTGCCTGCGGCAGCGGATCCCGATGACGCCAGCCGAGCGCGCCGCGGTGAAGGCGACGGTCTTCTTCGACGAGGCGCTCGAGGCGCGGCTGCGCGACTTCGTGGGGCGTCACTACCGCGACGACCTCGCGCCGCACGACCTCGGCGACCCCGCGCTCGCGCGCGAGTCGATGGTCGCCCTCGACGAGCTCACGGCGATCCTCGGCCTCGGGCCGGTCTACGACTTCCAGCGATGACGTCGGCCGGCCCCGAACCGCTCCGGCCCCTCGGCACGACCGAGCTGCTCGACGAGGCCCTGCGGCTCTATCGCCGCAATTTCCTGCCGCTCTTCACGGTCGCGCTCGCCGTCAACGCGCCGCTCTACGCGACGACGTCGCTGTTTCAGGGCTGGTACCTCGGCAAGCTGCGCCTGCTGCAGGATCCCTCGTTCGTGCGCGGCCTCGCCGAGGTGCCGTCGGAGGCGCTCGGGTTCCTCGCGCTGTTCCTCGGCGGCGCCTTCGCCTTCGGCCTGCTCTATCCGCTCTTCTACCAGTGGCTGCTCGCGTCGCTCACCCTCGCGCTCGGCCAGGCCTTTCACGGCGCGCCGATCGCGCCGGGCGCCACGCTGCGCGCCGTGCTGCCGCGACTCCCGGCTCTCTTCTTCACGCACCTCGTGCAGCTCTGCGCGATCGGCGCGGGCGCCTTCGTCGCGGCGCTCCCCGGGCTCGCGCTCGCGCTGCTCGGCGGGCGCGCGGCGATCGCGGGGCTCGCGCTCGCCGCGCTCTCGTCGCTCGCGGCGATGCTCGTGCTCGGCCTGCGCTGGCTGCTGCTCGGGGAGGTGATGGTGCTCGAGCGGACCTGGGGCCTCGCGGCGCTGCGCCGGGCCGCGGCGCTGATGGAGGGCAAGCTCGCGCCGGGGCCGTTCGGCGGACAGAAGCTGCGCGCCTCGCTCGTGCTGATGCTCTCCTGGATGATCTCCAGCGCGCTCGCCTTCGCCGCGATGCTCCCGCGGCTCGGGCTCGAGGTCCTGTTCGACGCCAGCCCCTTCGCGCCCGGGAGCGATCCGGCCGGGCTCCCGCTCTGGCTGCTGCTGCCGGTCCAGGCGCTCGAGCTCACGGTGCAGACCGCCCTCTTCCCGTTCCTCGTCGCGACGACCGTGCGCCTTTACTTGGATACGAGGATCCGTCGAGAGGGGCTCGATCTCGAGCTCGCCGCCCGTCGACGGCTCGCGGAGCCGGCGTGACCCCGGCCGCCGTCCTGCTCGCCGCGACGCTCGCCGCAGCCGACGCAACGTCCTGGCGAGCCGCCTGCGAGCACCACCGCGCAGCGCTCCTCGCGCTGCAGCCGCGGGCGGCCTCCGGGGAGGCGACGGAGGAGATCGAGGCCGCGGCCAGCCGGGCGCGCCGCGAGCTCGAGGAGGGCTACCCCGACGCCGGCCGCATGCACCTGCGGAAGTTGCGCCGGCTCGAGAGCGTCGAGGAGCGCCTGCTCCCCGCCGAGCTGCGCCCGGCCGACCTCGTCGACGACACGATCGCGCAGCGGCTCGACTCGGCCGTCGCCGCGCTCGAGCTCGCGTGCGGGCTGGCCGGCGCCACGCGCGATCCCGCCTTCGCGCCCGACGGTCCGCGGCTGCAGGCGCTGCTCGCGCGGGAGGAGCTCGCGGCGGCGCGACGGGACGAGGGGCTGTGGCGGCGCGTGCTCGGCGCGTTCGTCGACTGGCTCGGGGAGCTGCTCGCCTCCGACGCCGCGTTCGACGCCGCGCAAGGCGGCCGCGCGCTCTTCCTCGCAGGCCTGCTCGGGGCGATCGGCGTCGCGGCGCGCGCGCTCTGGCGTCGACGGACGGCCCGGACGGCCGCCTCGACGCCGGCGCCCGACGTACAGCATCGCAGGCGCGCCCTGGCAGCAGAGCTGCTCACGCGCGCGGAGGCGACCGCCGCCGGGGGCGCGCTGCGGGCCGCTGCGCAGGAGGCGCTGCGCGCGGCGATCGCCTCGACCGAGGAGGGGGAGCTGCTCGCGACGACCGCCGCCCGAACGAACCGCGAGCTCGCCGCGGACCTCGCACGGCGCGCCCCGCCTGCGGTCGCGCGCGCCTTCGGGGAGCTCGCGCGCCGGTTCGACCGCGCGTTCTACGCACAGACGCCGCTCGCGGCGGCCGACGCCGCCGAGCTGCTCCGCCTCGCGCGCGCCGTCGTCACGCTCGCCGCGACGGCCGGGTCCGCGCGCCCATGAGCCGCCTGCGCGTCATCGCGCTCGCGCTGCTGGTGCTGCTCGCGGCCGCGCTCGGCGCCGCCACGCGCGGCGGGGGCGGCGGGGCCTCCCCCATCCCTTCGATCCACAACCCCGGCCCGCGCGGCCTCAAGGCGCTCGCGCTCTATCTCTCGGAGGGAGGGTTCGCGACCTCCGAGACGAGCGGTCCCTACGAGGAGCTCTCGGACGCGACGTCGACGCTCGTGCTCGCGCTCCCGCTGGCCTGGGAGCCGGGCACGGGGGAACGAGCGGCGCTGCGCGCGTGGGTCGAGCGCGGCGGGACCGTGCTGCTGCTGCTCGGCCCGGAGGGCGTGCCCGGCGACAAGACCGCGCTGACCCTCGGCGCGGCGCTCGTCCGCGAGGAGAAGTCGTTCGACCAGGCCGAGCGCGAGCTGGCCGGCGCGGTCCGCCAGCTGCTCGGCGACAGCACCCGCCGAGGCGCCGATCTGCACCCGTGGCTCCCGACGCCGGCGACCGAAGGCGTCGCGCGCGTGCGCGTGCGGGCCGCGGCGACGCTGGTGCTGATCTCCGGCCTCGAGCTCCTCGGCGACGAGCACGCGGCCTACGCGGCGCTCTCGCAGCTCGGGGCGGGCCGGGTGCTCGCGCTCGCGCGCCCGGATCCGGCGACCAACCACTGGATCGGCGAGGGCGACGCGCTCGCGCTCGTGCTGGGCCTGCTCTCGCTCGCGCCGCGCGCCGGCCCGATCCTGTTCGACGAGCACCACCTGCGACCGAAGGCACCTGCGCAGCTTCCTCTCGGCGTCACGCTCGCGCTCGCACAGCTCGGGCTCGTGGCGGTGGTCTTCGCCGCCGCCCGCGGCCGCCGGCTCGGCGCCGCCCTGCCGAGCGCGCCGCCGCTGGGGCTCGACGGCGGCGCCTATGTCCGCCAGCTCGGGGCCCTCTATCGCGCGGCCGGGGCGGACGAGGCGCTCGCCGCGGAGCTGCTCGCCGGGCTGCGGCGTCGGGTGCGGGCGATGCTCGCGGTGAGCGGACCAGACGACGAGTCGCTCGAGGAGGCCTGCGTCCGTCGCGGTCAGCCCCGCGGTCGGTGGCTCGGGCTCGTCAGGCAGCTGCAGAGCTGCCGCTCGGCGCCGACGTTCGCGGCCGCCTCCCGAGCGGCCGCGGCGCTCGAGCAGGACTTGTCCACAGCCGCTCCCTCGGTCCGTCGATGAGCCACGATCCGGCGCCTGCTACGGTGCCCGGGCATGGCGGAAATGGCAGAAAACGCAGGCGCTTCGCAGCGCAGGCTCCCCGGGGTATTCGCCTCGGTCGAGGCCTCCGTGGGCCGCGCCGTCGCCGGCCAGCGCGACGCGCTCGAGCTGCTCTTCACCGGCTTCATCGCCGGCGGGCACGTCCTGCTCGAGGGCGTGCCCGGTGTCGCCAAGACGCTGCTCGCGAAGTCCTTCGCCCGGGCCCTCCGCCTCGAATTCCGCCGGGTGCAGTTCACGCCCGACCTCATGCCCGCGGACGTCACCGGCACGAACGTCTGGCGCGAGGACGAGCGGAAATTCGTCCTCGTTCGGGGCCCGATCTTCACGGACGTCCTGCTCGCCGACGAGGTGAACCGCACGCCGCCCAAGACGCAGGCGGCGCTGCTCGAGGCGATGGAGGAGCGGCAGGTCACGCTCGACGGCCAGCGCCAGTCGCTCGGCGAGAATTTCTTCGTGGTCGCGACGCAGAACCCGCTCGAGCATGAGGGGACGTGGCCGCTCCCGGAGGCGCAGCTCGATCGGTTCCTGCTCCACGTGCCGGTCGGCTACCCCGACGAGGCCTCGGAGCGGGAGCTGCTCTCGCGCCACCACGCCGGCTTCTCGCCGCACGAGCTCGCGCGCGTCGAGCCGGTCCTCGAAGCCGCAGAGCTGCCCGCGCTGCGCGCCGAGGTCCGCGCGGTCCGCGTGGAGCCCTCCGTGCTCGAGTACGTGCTCCGGATCGTGCGCGCCTCGCGCGTCCACCCGCTGCTGCGCTGCGGCGCCTCCCCTCGCGCGGGCGTCGCCCTGCTCTCCGCCGCGAAGGCGCGCGCCGCGATCCGCGGCGAGGGCTACGTGGTGCCCGACGATCTCAAGGAGCTCGCGCCGCCCGCGTTGCGCCACCGCCTCGTGCTGCGGCCCGAGGCGGAGCTCGACGGGCTCTCTGCCGACGACGCCGTCCGCCGACTCCTCGACGAAGTCCCGGTCCCGAGATAGCCCGTGGCGCTCCTCCCCACGCCTCGCGCCGCGGCGCTGCTCGCGGCCGGCCTGCTCCCGGCGATCGCCGCCTCGCTCCTCGCCGAGGCGCCGCTCGCCCTGCTCCTGCTCGACGTGGTCGTGCTCTGCGCCGTGGCGCTCGACGCGGTCCGCGCGCCCGGGCCCGCGTCGATCACGGTGCGCCGCGAGCTGCTCGAGCCGCTGCCCGCCGGCCGCGCCGCCGCCGTCTCGCTGGAGCTGCAGCGCCGCACGGATCGGCCCCTGGCGCTGGAGCTCGCGGACGACCCGCCTCCCACCGCGCGGCTCGACCCGCGCCGCTTTCCGCTCACGCTGCTGCCGCGCGCGGCGGCGACGCTGACCTACCGGATCCTCCCCAGGGAGCGTGGCGATCTCGCCTTCGGGGATCTGCACGTGCGCGCGCCCGGGCCCTGGGGCCTCGCCGCCCGGCAGTGGCGCGTGCCGGCCGCCCGGACCGTGCGCGTCTTCCCGGCGCTCGGCTCGGCCGCCGAGGACGCCGCGCTCTTCGGCCGGCTCGCCGAGGAGGCCTCGGTCCGCCGGGCCCGACGCGCGCGCGGCGACGGGCGCGAGTTCGAGTCGCTGCGGCCCTACGCCGCCGGCGACGATCTGCGCGCGATCGACTGGAAGGCCTCCGCCCGCCGCGGCGCGCTCGTCTCGCGCAACTTCCAGCCGGAGAAGAACCAGTCGCTCGTCCTTGTCCTCGACGCCGGCCGCCACATGACCGCGGCCAGCGGCGAGACGACGCGCTTCTCGGACGCCCTCACCGCCGCGCTGCGGCTCGCCCGCGTCGCGCTCGAGCGGGGCGACGTCGTGCAGCTCTGCGCCGTCGCGGATCGACTCGTGGCGATCGTGCCCGCCGCGAAGGGCCGCGCGCAGCTCCGCCGGCTCGTCGACGCGACGTACCGCCTGCAGCCCTCGCTCACCGAGACCGACTGGGCGCTCGCGATCGACCACGTCCGCGCCCATGAGAAGCGGCGCGCCCTCGTCGTCCTCTTCACCGAGCTCGTCGACGAGGAGAGCGCGCAGCAGCTCGTCGGCCACCTCGCCCGCCTGCGCCCGCGCCACCTGCCGCTCGTCGTCGCGGCGGAGGACGAGGCGCTCGAGGGGCTCGCGCGCGGCCGCCTGCAGGATCCCTCGATGCCGTGGGAGCGCCTCGCCGCGCTGCGCCTGCAGGACGCGCGTCGCGCGACCTCGACGCGGCTGGTCTCCCTGGGCGCGCACCTCGTGCGCGCCCGCACACCTGCGCTCGCGACCGCTGCCGTCGCCGAGTACCTCTCGATCAAGGGCCGGGGGCTGCTGTGACGCCGCTCGCCAGCCCGATGGAGTCCTCTGCCGTGAGGAACGACGCCCGCGTCGAGCTCGACGTCTCCGCGCTCCGCCCCATGACGCCGCTGCGCCCGGAGCCGCTCCGCCGGGAGGCCGTGCGCCCGGTGCCGTCGGCCTTCCACCAGCGCCTGCTCGCCGAGGAGCTCTCGCTCAAGCGCTCGGGCGGTGACTTCGGCCGCATCGCGCCCGCGCTGTGCGAGGCCCGCGTCGATCTCAACCCGCACCAGCTCGAGGCCGCCGCGTTCGCGCTCGACAGCCTCTCCACGGGCGGCTGCGTGCTCGCGGACGAGGTCGGCCTCGGCAAGACCGTCGAAGCGGGCATGGTGATCGCGCAGCTCGTGGCCGAGGGCAAGACGCGCATCCTGATCCTGGTCCCTGCAACCCTGCGCGCGCAGTGGCGCGACGAGCTCTGGGAGAAGTTCGGCATCGCGGCCGAGCGCATCGACGGCACGGGCGCGCGGCTGCTCGGCCGTCCCAACCCCTTCGACGTCGACCACCCGATCATCTGCTCGGTCCCGTTCGCCGCGAACCGCAGCCAGGAGGTCTCGCGCATCCCCTGGGATCTCGTCGTGATCGACGAGGCCCACCGCCTGCGCAACTGCTGGAAGATCGGCAACAAGACGGGCTCCGCGATCCGCACCGCGCTCGGCGGCCGGCCCAAGCTCCTGCTCACCGCGACGCCGCTGCAGAACGATCTCTTCGAGCTCTACGGCCTCGCCTCGCTGCTCGACCACACGCTGCTCGGGGCCGAGGACGCCTTCCGCACGCTCTACGCGCCGCTCTTCTCTCCGCCGCCGCCGGCCGGCGCGCCCGACGAGAAGGAGACGAACGCCGCCCGCTCGGTGGCGATGGCGGATCTCAAGGAGCGGCTCGCGCCGGTGGTGCAGCGCACGCTGCGGCGACAGGTCCGCGAGTACGTGAAGTACACGAACCGCCGCTCGATCGTGGAGGACTTCCGGCCGTCGCTCGAGGAGCAGGAGCTCTACGACCGCGTCAGCGAGTACCTGCAGAGAGAGGATCTCGCGGCGATCGAGCCGGCCCGCCGCACGCTGCTCACGCTCGTCTACCGCAAGCTCCTCGGCTCCTCGACCTTCGCCGTCGCGCACACGATCTCGAACCTCGCGGACTCGCTCGCCGCGAAGATCTCGCACGCGCAGAAGATCTTCGCCGAGCAGGACAAGCACCTCGGCCAGCTGCGCGAGGACGATCCCGACGGGCTCGAGGACGAGCTCAAGGCGCTCTACGAGGAGGAGTCCGAAGAGCTGCTCAACGGCTCGACCATCGGGCGCAAGAAGCCGATCACGCTCGATCAGATGAAGGGGGAGCTCCAGGAGCTGCGCGCGATGGCGGAGCTGGCGCGCTCGATCCGCTCGAACTCCAAAGGCGACGCGCTCGTCCGCGCGCTGAAGCGCTCGTTCGGCGTCGCGCGCGAGCACGGCTGGCCGGAGAAGGCGGTCATCTTCACGGAGAGCCGCCGCACGCAGGACTATCTTGCAGAGCTGCTCTCGGCGTCGGGCTTCGCGGGCGAGCTGTCGATCCTCTGCGGCGACGGCTCGGGGCCGGACGAGCGCAAGGCCCTCGTCGAGGACTTCCGCGATCGCACGAAGATCTTCCTCTCGACGGAGGCGGGGGCGGAGGGCCTCAACCTGCAGTTCTGTAACCTGATGGTGAATTACGACCTGCCGTGGAACCCGC
>CAYHCR010000099.1:0-8580 GCA_964354895.1 uncultured Myxococcales bacterium
GGTCTATCCGCGCCTGCTGGCGCCCGTGCTCCGCGCGCCGCGCGTGGTGATCGCCGTAGGCCTCGCGGTGCTCCTTTGCGTGGGGCTGCTCGCCTCCCGCATGGGCGCCGAGTTCGTGCCGCGGCTCGACGAGGGCGCGCTCGCGATCCAGATCCTGCGGCTCCCGAGCGTCTCCCTCGAGGAGAGCGTGCGCGGCTCGACCCGCTTCGAGCAGGTGCTGCGCGAGTTCCCCGAGGTCGTGACGGTCGTCTCCAAGACCGGCCGCGCGGAGATCGCGACCGATCCGATGGGCGTCGAGATCTCCGACGGCATCGTGATCCTCAAGCCTCCGTCCGAGTGGACGAGCGCGCGCTCGCGCGAGGAGCTCGTCCAGAAGATCTCCGCGCGGCTCGAGGCGGCGCTGCCGGGGCTGGGTTTCTCCTTCTCTCAGCCGATCGAGCTGCGCATGGCCGAGATGATCAGCGGCACGCGCTCGGACGTGGCGATCACCGTCTACGGCGAGGACCTCGCGACGCTCGAGCGCCTGAGCCTCGAGCTGCAGGCGGCCGTCCGGAGGGTGCCGGGCGCCGCAGACGTGCGCGGCGAGCAGCTCGCTGGCCTGCCCATGCTCGAGGTGACGATCGATCGCGCGGCGGCCTCGCGCTACGGGGTCTCGGTCCGCGACGCGCTCGACGCGATCGAGGTGCTCGGTGGCCGCGCGGTCGGCGAGGTCTTCGAGGGGCAGCGACGCTACGGCCTGCAGGTCCGCCTCCCTGCAGAGCTGCGCGATGATCTGGACGAGGTGCGCGCGCTCCCCGTCTCCGGCCCGCGCGGCCCGCTCGTGCCGCTCGGCCAGATCGCGAGCATCGCGGTGATCGACTCGCCGGCGAGCATCAGCCGCGAGGCGGTCCGGCGACGCACGAGCGTCGAGGTGAACGTCCGCGGCCGCGATCTCGCCTCGTTCGTCGCCGAGGCGCAGGCGCGTGTCGACGCCGAGGTGAAGCGGCCGCCCGGTTATGTATTTGCGTGGGGCGGGCAGTTCGAGAACCTGAGCGCGGCGACGGAGCGACTGGCGGTCGCTGTGCCGATGGCGCTCGGCCTGATTTTCCTCCTGCTGTATCTCGCCTTCGGCCGGCTGCGGCCGGCGCTGCTCATCTATCTCAACGTGCCCTTCGCCGCGGTCGGCGGCGTGCTGCTCCTCGCCGCGCGCGGCCTGCCCTTCTCCATCAGCGCCGCCGTCGGCTTCATCGCGCTCTTCGGCATCGCGGTGCTCAACGGCGTCGTGCTGCTCACGACGATCCAGAAGCTGCGCGAGGGCGGGCTCGGTCCGCTCGAGGCCGCGCGCGCCGGCGCGGAGTCTCGCCTGCGCGCGGTCGTCATGACGGCCTCCGTCGCGGCGCTCGGGTTTCTGCCGATGGCGCTCTCCTCCGGCGCGGGCGCGGAGGTGCAGCGGCCGCTCGCCACGGTGGTCATCGGCGGCCTCGTGACCGCGACGTTCCTGACGCTCTTCGTGCTGCCGACGTTGTATGCGTTCCTGCATCGGCGGGAGGAGGTGCGCGCATGAACGACGGCGGCTACTGGGATCGGGTCGCGCCCTCCTACGACCGCTCGATGTGGCTGCTCGGCGGCCCGCTCCCGCGCCTCTGCGCCCTCGCGGCCCGGAGTGTGCAGGATTGCAGCAGGGTGCTCGAGGTCGCGGCCGGCACGGGGCTCGTCACGCGCGCCCTCGCAGGCGCGGCGCGCGAGGTGCTCGCCACCGACGGCTCGCCCTCGATGGTCGAGCGGCTGCGTGCACGGGTGCAGGCCGAGGGGCTCGGGAACGTCCGCTGCGAGACGGCCGATCTCCTCGCGCTGCCGTACGAGGCGGCCTCCTTCGACGCCGTCGTCGCCGCCAACGTCCTCCACCTCGTGGACGACCTCCCGACCGCGCTCGCCTCGCTCCGCCGCGTGCTCGCGCCGGGCGGCGCGCTCGTCGTGCCGACCTTCGCGCACGCCCAGACGCGCCTCGCGCGCCTCGGCTCCCGCGCGCTCTCGCTCACGGGCTTCCCGGGCCGTCGCCGGCTCGACGTGCGCTCGCTCGCCGCCGCGGTCGAGGCGGCCGGGGTGCGCGTCGAGCGCGCCGAGGTGATCCCCGGCCTCGTCCCCGTCGCCTTCGTCGTCGGGCGCGCCTGACCGAGGCGCCCACACCGTTTCATGCTACGTGCCCGCCCATGATCAAGAAGCTCGATCGCCCCGCCGCCCGCCGTGAGCTCCTCGAAGGCGAGTCCGAGGCGCTCCTCCGTGAGCTGCACCTGCTCACCCGCGACGGCCAGCTCAACGCCGACGCTCGCCGCAAGCTCAAGCAGGTCAACCACTTCGTCACGCTGCTCGGCCCCGCGCTCAACGACGTGCTCACGCGCTTCGGCGAGCCGCTGCTGCTGGATGCGGGCGCCGGCAAGAGCTACCTCGGCTTCGTGCTCTACGAGCTCGCGCTGGCAAAGGCGGGCAAAGGCCGGCTGCTCTGCGTGGAGAGCCGCGAGGAGCTCGTCAAGGACGGCCAGGCCCGCGCCAAACGCCTCGGCTTCGATCGCCTCTCCTACGTGCATGGGCCGCTCGAGTCCGTGGAGCTGCCTGCAAGACTGCACCTCGTCGTCGCACTGCACGCGTGTGACACAGCGACCGACGACGCGATCGTGCGCGCGGTGCGCGGCAACGCCGATCACGTCGCGCTCGTGCCGTGCTGTCAGGCGGAGGTCGCGCGCCAGCTGGATCGCGCGCCGCCGGCGCCGCCGTGGGACGCGCTCTGGGAGCGGCCGCTGCACCAGCGCGAGTTCGGCTCGCACCTGACGAACGTGCTGCGGGTGCTCGCGCTGCAGGCGCTCGGCTACCGCGTGACGGTGACGGAGCTGACCGGCTGGGAGCACTCGCTCAAGAACGAGCTGATCCTCGGAGAGAAGCATCGCCGGGACGATCCGGCGGCGAAGGCGCGGCTGCGCGAGCTGCTGCGCGTGACCGGCGTCCGGCCCAAGCTCGTGCGCGATCTGGGGCTGCTGCAGGACGCGCCGGTCACGCCCGAACCAGCGCCCGCGCCGTAGACAGGATCAGCCCACCGCCTTCGCGAGCGGCTCGCCGGCCGCCGCCGCATGCACGGCCCCGACGAGCGCCGCGAGCTCGAACGGCTTCTGCAGCCACCGCTCGACGCCGAGCCGCTTCGCCTCCTGCGCGACCGTCTGCAGCGCCGAGATCAGGACCACCGGCAGCTGGTTGGTGCCGTCCGCATGGCGCAGCCGCTGGATGAAGTCCCAGCCGCCCGCGACGGGCATCATCAGATCCACGAGCACGACGTCCGGCCGGTTCGCCTGCACGAGCGCGAGCGCCTGCACCGCGTTTCGCGCAGAGCGGACCTCGATCCCCTCGCGCTCCAGCGCCATCCGGATCGACGCGACCATCTCTTCGTCGTCGTCCACGACGAGCACCCGCCTCGCCCCCATGAGACCCCTCCCCCGTAATGGCCGCCCCGGCGTGACGCTAGTCACAGCGACGCTCCGCATCAACCAGGACTCCCTCCGTTTGGAGGGAGTGCGCGCTCGGTCGGAATACACCCTTTTCGGGGGATGCCTCCCTCGTGCAGCTTCGCGGGCCGGTCGCGGTCGGGTTAGATCGTCCGCTTGCGGTGCGCCGGGCCCGAGCCGATCTCCGGCGACGCCGATGCCCGATGGGGTCTTCATGCGGAAGGTCGTTGGCCTGTTGTCGTCGTGCCTGCTCGTCGCCGCCTGCGGCGCTGACTCCGACGGCGGAGGAGGCGGCGGCAGCGGCTCCAACGGCGACGATCCGCCGCTCCTCCAGCTGCTCGGCGCCTGCGACAAGAACGTCGTCGACGTCGGCTGCGCCTGCACGACCCAGTTCGTCCCGGCAGACGTGGTCGAGATGATGCGCCCGAGCTTCGAAGAGGGCTGCGTCTCCGAAGGCGGCCGCGTGGTCGAGGTCTGCAGCCCGCAGGGCGCCCTCGGCAGTTGCACCGTCCAGAACGACGCCGCGATCATGGAGACGATCGAGTACTTCAGCCCCGACGAGACCTGCAGCAACGACGCTGCGGAGTGGGAGACCTTCTGCGTGTCGGCCGGCGGCACCTGGGAGTAGGCGCCCCGGGCCAGGCCGCCCGCGCGCGGCGCAACCCCGCGTTGACGCAAGGCAAACCCCCGTCCTACGCTGGTCGGCCCTGCTGAGGACGGCGCCGCGCTCGTCGTCGCGGTCGCCGCGAAGCAGCCGCCGGCCCGCGGCGCCGAGGAGAAGAAGGAGCGATGGCGATCCGAAGCCGACCGATCGGCCCCCTGCTGCTGCTGCCCGCCCTCTTCGGCTGTGACTGCGGCGAGACGCGCCTCGTCGCGCCGCCCGAGCCGGAGCCGCGCACCGACACGCTCTGTCAGATCCCCGCCTCCTCCATCGACATCCTCTTCGTGGTCGACGACAGCCGCTCCATGACGGAGGAGCAGGAGGCGCTCTCCGCGAATTTCGGCCGCTTCCTGGAGCTGGTGGATCCGGATCCGACGCGGGACGGCGAGCGGGGCGAGGTCGACTACCGCATCGCCGTCACCACGACCGACGCCTTCGGGACCGCCGGCGAGCTCGTCGGCTCCCCGGTCGTCGTGCGACCCGGCGCCGGCTACGACCCGCTCGTCGCCTTCCAGCAGAACGTGAAGGTCGGGTCGGCCGGCGGCGCGTTCGAGCAGGGTCTGCAGTCCGCGGAGCTCGCGCTGCAGAAGGCGGCCGCGCTCCAGGACGATCGTGGCCGGCAGCTCTTCCTGCGCGACGGCGCCTACCTCTACGTGATCATCGTCTCCGACGAGGAGGACTCCTCCGTCGGCGAGGTGCGCTACTACCAGCGCCTCTTCGAGCAGTTCAAAGGCATCGGCAACGAGAACGCCGTGGCGCTCTCCGCGATCGCGGGCCCCGTGCCGAGCGGCTGCGCGACGGCGAGCGCGGGGCGGCGCTACCGCGAGGTCGCCGAGGCGACGGGCGGGCTGCTCGGCTCGATCTGCACGGAGAGCTGGGAGGAGACGCTGCGCGAGCTCGCCGTGAGCGGGATCGGCCTGCGCAAGCGCTTCCAGCTCGCGGTGCCGCCGAAGGACTGGGACGAGTCGGGCTTCGTGGACGAGCCCGATCTCATCGTGAGCGTGAAGTACCCGTGCGACATGCCGAACCTGCAGAGCTACCTGACCGACTGCCTCGCGGTGACGGACAGCTGTGCGGCGGACGGCTTCACGACCTGCGTGCCGTTCTACGGCCACCCGGACGGCTGGCGCTTCGACGTCGCGGAGAAGGCGCTCGCGTTCGACGGCCACGCGATCCCCGGCCCCGGCTCCTGCATCGAGGTCACCTACTTCGAGAGGGATCTGTGACGCACCTGCGTACGCCCGGGCTCGCCCTCCTGATCGCGCTCGTCGCCTGCGGCGATCCGAAGGTGCGCAAGCTCCAGCCGGAGCTGCGGATCACGCCGACGCACGTCACCGCGGACGGCGCGCCGCTGCTCGACTTCGGCCCGGTCCCCGTCCTCAACGAGCGACGCCTCTCGCTGCTCGTCGACAACCTCGGCCAGGCAGAGCTGCACGTCACGCTCGCCGAGCTGCGCGGGCCCGAGGGCGTCTTCACGCCGGAGTTCCCGGACGGCGGCGTCACGCTCGTCGTGCCCGCCGCCGGATCTGCGGAGCTGCCCGTCCGCTTCGTGCCGCCCGCGGAGGAGGCCTACGAGGCGACGCTCGTGCTCACCCATGACGACGACGCGCAGCCGCCCGTGGAGCTGCAGCTCGTCGGCGTCGGCAGCACGATCGGCCGGATCCGCGTGACGCCCGCCGCCCTCGACTTCGGCCGCGTCGGCGTTCGGACGCAGGCGACGCTCGGCGTGCGCATCGAGTCGATCGGCACCGCGGCTCTGATCGTGCAGGAGCTCTCCTTCGTCGAGGGCTCGGACCCGTCGTTCAGCTTTGCCGGCTCCGCCCGCACCCCGGCGATCCTGCCTGCGCCGGTCGACGGCGCGCCCGGCACCGAGGTCGCGCTCGCGCTGCGCTGCGCGCCCGTGCAGGGGAGCCCGGCGGTGATGACCGGGACGCTGCGGATCGTCTCGACGGATCCCGCACAGCGCGAGCTCCTCGTGCCGCTCACCGCCACGCTCAACGAGGCGCCCGTCGCGCGCATCGTCGTGCCGCCCGGCGAGGTCCCGGGCCCCGGCTCGGAGCTCCTGGTCGACGGCGGCACGAGCGACGATCCCGACGGGGACCTCCCGCTCTCCTTCGCCTGGCGCGTCTTCCGTCGCCCGCTGGGCTCGTCGTCGACGTTCGATGATCCGACGAGCCCGACGCCGCGCCTCGTCTTCGACGTGCCGGGCGTCTACGAGCTCGGCCTCGACGTCGCCGACGGCGCGGGGCTCTCGTGCGAGCACCCGCAGGGCGACGCCCGGATCCCCTGCGCGCGCACCGTGGTCGACGTGAAGAGCACCGACGATCTCGTCGTGGAGCTCGTCTGGAACCACGCGGAGACCGACCTCGATCTGCACTACGTCGAGGGCGGGTTCTCGCTCTACTCGGGGAAGGATTGCAACTTCGGCAACCGCACGCCGTCGTTCGGCGAGGAGGGGACCGAGGACGATCCGCGCCTGACCCGCGACGATCTCAACGGGTTCGGCCCGGAGACGATCGTCCACGCCGAGGCGCCCGACGGCCGCTTCGACGTCGCGGTGATCTACTACTCGGACCACGGCGCGCAGGCGCCGCTGCTGACGGCCACCGTGCGCGTCTACGTCTACGGCATCCTCGCCGCAGAGCTGTCCCGCGAGCTGGATCGGCCGGGCCTCGAGTGGGACGTGCTGTCGATCGACTGGCCGAGCGGCCAGCTCACCCCGCTCGACCGCCTGCAGGAGGCTCCTCCCCCGTGACGCGCCGCCTGCTCCTGCTCTCCGCACTGCTGTCCGTCCTCGCGAGCGCGTGTGACGACGACGGCGGCCGCCCCGAGACCGACGATGATGGCGGCGGGCTGCTGCCGCCGGCCTGTACGACGAACGACGACTGCGCCGGCGGGCTCGTCTGCGGCGAGGACGAAGGAGGCGCGGCCGCCTGCGTCTCCTGCGCCACCGACGGCGACTGCGACCGCGCGCAGGAGTGCGAGCCCGGCACGCGCACCTGCGTCTTCAAGGCCGACTGGGGCGAGGAGTGCGACGCGCACGAGGACTGCCCGCTCGGGCTCTTCTGCGTGCAGGGGCTCTGCCAGCCCGGCGTGGTGGTGCTGCCGTGCGGCGCGCTCGGACAGTGCCCCGAAGGAAAGCGCTGCAATGGACCGCTGCAGGTCTGCGAGGAGGACATCGGCTGCTACGACTCGCGCGACTGTCCGACCGACGAGGTCTGCAACCCGGGCACGCTGCGCTGCGAGGTCCGCTGCACCGCCGAGACGCAGGTCGACGTCTGCGCGGCCCGCGAGCGGTGCACCGACGACGGCCGCTGCGTGGAGTGCGAGTCGGACGATCAGTGCGGCCCGGGCCTCACCTGCAACGCGTCCGCCGGACGCTGCGCCGGCACCCTGACCTGCTTCAGCGATCTGGCCTGCGCGGCGGGGCTCGTCTGCAACCGCGCGACGCAGACCTGCACGGAGCTGCCGCCGGCCTGCCGGACGAACGACGACTGCCTCGGCGACGAGCGGTGTGATCTCGGCACGGGCCGGTGCGTGCTGCGCGCCTGCCAGACCGACCAGGACGAGCCCAACGATCGCCTCGAGGAGGCGGTCCCGATCGCCGCGGGAGATCGCGACGGGCTGACGATCTGCGGCACCGAGGAGGACTGGTACGCGCTGCCGCTCCGGCGCGGGGACCGCGTGAACGTGAACGTCGAGACCGACGTGCTCACCGCGAACGGCCTCTCCGTGCAGCTGCGCGACGGACAGGATCGCATCCTCGACGAGGACCCGTTCCTCGTCGACGCGATCGTCGCCGCCGACGCGACGTACTTCCTGCGGCTGCGCACGTTCGATCCGACGACGCGCTACGCGCTGCGGGTGCTCGTGGCGCGCGGCGTGCCGTGCGACGACGACGGCCGCGAGGAGAACGATCTCTTCTCGACGGCGGCGCTGCTGCCCGCGGGCGAGGCGCGAAACCTGCAGAGCTGTCCGGCGGATCCGGATTGGTACGTCTTCGCGGTCGGCGCGGGGCTGCGGCCCGTCGTGCGGCTCGTCCACGATCCGCTGCTCGGTGACCTCGACGTGCGGCTCTATGACTCGGACGGCGTGACGCTGCTCGGCGAGGCGCGCACGACGAACGCCGAGGAGCGCGTCGAGGCGGCGGGCGTCACCGGCGGCCGCGCCTTCGTGCTCGTCGTGCCGGGCAGCGACCGCACGCAGAACGCCTACGACCTCTTCGTGGACGCGCTTTGATCCGCACCGCCCCGGGGGCCTCCACCATGCACACCCGCCTGTCGATCCTCGGCGCGCTCGTCTCGCTCTGCGCGCTCGCCGCGTGCGAGCCCACGACCATCAGCCCCGATCAGCCCGAGCCGGTCTGCTTCACGTGCCGGCCCGACGGCGGCCGCGGCGGCGAGGGCGGTGACGGTGGCGCGGGCGGGCTCGGCGGCGGCGGCGCGGGCG
>CAYHCR010000100.1:0-8478 GCA_964354895.1 uncultured Myxococcales bacterium
CATGCACGCATCGAAGGCCGCCTGCGCGGGGGGGAAGCAGAGCTCATTGAAGATCGCCGGGATCGCCATCACGCCTCGGAACGCGCCCACCGCGTCGACGCCGAGCTGGTGGAAGCCGATCGTGGCCGGGCCGCCCTCCTGCACGATCGAGAGGTCGCCGCCGGCCGCGTCGCGCGGGAGCACCTGGATCGCGCGGGTGTCGCCCTCGGGGTCGGTGCCCGTGACCACGATGCCCCAGACGCCGTCGACGAGGTTCACCGTCACCGTCGCCGCGTCGAGCGTGCCCGCCGTCGCGACCGAGCAGGTCGGCTCCGTGGCCGGCGCGCGCGCGGTGCAGAAGTCATCCGCGCCGCAGACGTTGAAGGCGAGGGCCGGGTCGCAGCTCTCGCCGCGGGCCGCGTTCACCGGTGCCTGCGCGAGCGCCTGCAGCGGCTCGCTCACGAGGCCGATCCCGTCGGTCACGACGAGCTCGATGCCGCCGATCGACGGCCAGTCGGGCCCCAGGACGATCGAGCCGTCGATCGTGAAGGTGCCCTCGCTCTGGGTGATCGTGAAGTCGGGGAAGGCGTCAAAGCGGGCGACGAACGGCTCGTTGAGGAGGGCGGCGCCCTGCGCGTCGAAGATCATCAGGCCGAACGAGACGAGCTCGTTGTCGGGGTTGTGGCCGGTCGCGTGGACGCCGATCGAGACGACGGTGTCGTTCGCGAAGTTCTCCAGGGTGTCGATCACCGGCGCCGCGACGACCACGCGCTCCGCGGTCAACGTGAAGGGCTGCGCCTCTCGCACGCCGTTGGCGTCGACGACGAGGTAGAGCTCCTCGCCCGCGGCGAGCTGCAGCAGGATCGAGCTCTCGGTGCCGTTCGAGTCGTCGTTGCACGCGAATTCGCTGAAGCCGTCGTTGCAGTCGTGCAGGGCGTAGAGGACCGTGTCGAAGGCCGTCCCGTCCGTGTAGAAGCGGTACAGGGAAGCTTCGCCGGCCGTGAAGTGCACGACGACGTCGTTGCCGACCGAGTCCTCGGGCGTGCAGGCGCCGACCCAGCCGTCCGTGCCGTCGAGGCTGTCGTTGAGGACCGCGGGGCTCGCCGCGCCGCTGAGCTCGAGCACGCGCGCGCCGCCGCAGGCCACGACCGCGCCGCCGGTGCCGCCCGTCCCGCCGACGCCGCCTGCGCCACCCGTGCCGCCGCCCGCGCCGCCAACGCCGCCTTCACCGCCGACGCCGCCGCCTTCGCCGCCGACACCCGTGCCGCCGGTGCCCCCGCTGCCGCCTGCGCTGCCTCCGTCACCACCCGCAGCGCTTCCGCCGGAGCCCCCGCCGTCCTCGGCCGGGTCGCCGTCGTCGCAGGCCGCGAGGAGCGCGGCGGTGAGCAGAACAGGGAGGATCCAGCTAGAGCGGGCCATCTTGTCTCCGGAGCGGCAAAGGGCAGGTGCCAGAAAAGTCGCCAAGCAGACCACGGATCGGCGCCCCGAGGCTACGGGGGGCCGGGGGTCAGCGGGGGAAGGCCGCGCGGAAGACGACCTCGACGCGATCGGCGATCCGGAAGGCGCCCAGGGGCCCCTCGATCGCGTGCAGCCCGAGCGCCCGCAGGGAGAGCTCGCAGCGCCCGCTGAGCACGTCGGCCGCGAGCGTCACCGTCGCCGGGACCTCGAGCCGCGCCGCGCCGCACGTCACCGCCACGCGGGCCCGGCCGGCCTCGAGCCAGCCCTCGATCGAGAGCTCGCTGCGGCCGGCGAAGACCTCGGCGCGGACCTTCCGATCGATGTCGACGCGATCGGACGCCGAGAGCACGGTGAGGTCCACGCGCCCCTTCTTGACCGCGCCCGCGACGCGCAGGCCGTCCACCGGCGCGCGCAACGTGACGTGCAGTCCTGCGCCTTCGACCAGCGTGCCGGTCAGGCCGCCCGCGGTCAGCTCCAGATCGTGCGCGAGGCGCGCGAGCAGCCCCTGGGCGAACGTGTGCACGAGGAACGAGCTCTTCGCCGCGTCGAGAGGGCGGCCGGCGTCGCTCACGCGTCCCTCTGCGGCCAGTACCCCGCGGCGCGCTCGGCGAGCGCCGTGATGGTCAACGAGGGGTTCACGCCGGGGTTCGCGGAGACAGCGGCGCCGTCGACGACATAGAGCCCGTCGTAGCCGAAGACGCGGTGCTCGGCGTCGATCACGCCCTCGTCGCGGTCCTTGCCCATGCAGGCGCCGCCCAGGATGTGCGCGGTCGACGGTACGCCGAGCAGGGTCTCGGTGATGATCGACATCGACACGCCGTCCACTTTGTCTGCAAACCTGCGCGCGAGCTCGGTGGCCTCGGCGAGGAACGCCTTGGGCGCGCGCGTCGGATCGTCGAGCTTCGTGATGAGCCCCTCGCGAAACCCGTTGCGGACCGAGCGGCCCAGGCGCAGCGAGAGCGTGCCGTCGAGCGTGCGCATGTAGAGCAGGATCTGGCTCTGCTTCGCGAAGTCATGGACGGCGACCGCGCGCAGCCAGCGCAGCGGATCCTTCGCGACGCCCTTGATCGCGCCGACCAGTCGCGCGGCGATCGTCTCGCCCGGCGCGTGCGGCAGCGCGAGCGTGCGGAAGAAGCCCGAGCCCTCGCCGTAGCGGCACGGCTCGATGTGGCTGTGCTCGTCGGTGTGGAGGATCGAGGTGATCGCGACGCCGTGCGCGAAGCTCTCGCCCTTGTCGGGCGCGACGACGCCGATCAGCGCCTCGCTGTTGGTGCGGACGAAGTCGCCCACGCGATCGGAGAGATCCGGGAGCCCGTCCCGCTCGCGCTTCATCCGCAGCAGGAGCGGCACGGTGCCCATCACGCCGCCGGCGAGCACGACGCGGTCGGCCGTGAAGCGCTGCGGATCTTCGCTCCCCCCCAGCGAGCGCCGCGTCTCCACCTGCCAGCCGCCCCAGCTCCGCGGCCGGACCGCGACGACCTCGGTCTCCGGCCGCACGCGCACGCCGCGCTTCTCGGCCAGGTAGAGATAGTTGCGATCGAGCGTGTTCTTCGCGCCGACCCGGCAGCCGGTCATGCAGCCGCCGCAGTGCGTGCAGCCGACGCGCTCGGGGCCCTCGCCGCCGAAGTACGGGTCTGGCACACGTTTGCCGGACTCGCCGAAGAAGACGCCCACGTCCGTCGGTGAGAAGTCCGCCTCGCGCCCGAGCTCCTTCGCGATCTCGAGCAGCACGCGATCGCCGCGCGTGGTGGTCGGGTTGCGGTTCGAGCCGAGCATCCGGCGCGCGGTCGCGTAGTGCGGCGTGAGCTCCGTCTGCCAGTCGGCGAGGTGGCCCCACGAGGGCGCGCGGAAGAACTCGTCCTTCGGCGTCGGCAGCGTGTTGGCGTAGACGAGCGAGCCGCCGCCCACGCCGACGCCGTGCAGCACGGTGATGTGCTGCAGGAACGACATCCGGAAGAGGCCGTGCAGGCCGAGCGCCCGCTCCCAGAGCCAGCGCGGCAGCTCCCAGTTCGTCTCGGGGAAGTCGTCGGGCCCGAACCTGCGCCCCTGCTCGAGCACGAGGACGCGGTGGCCCTTCTCCGCGAGGCGCAGCGCCGAGACGCTGCCGCCGAAGCCGGAACCGACGACGATCGCGTCAAAGTGCAGCTCGCTCACGGTGGACCTCCCCGCGCACGGTACCACCGTGGCGGGGAGGCTCAGGCGCGTCCGCGCAGGATCCGCGTCAGTTGCCGAACGTCGCCGTCACGCTCCGTGCGGCGCTCATCGTCACGACGCAGGTGCCGGTCCCGGCGCAGCCCTCGCCCGACCAGCCCGTGAAGGACTTCGTCGGATCGGGGTTCGCGGTCAGCGTCACGACGGTGGGCTGGTTGATCGCCGCGGAGCAGGTCGCGCCGCAGGCGATCCCGCCGACGTCGGAGGTGACGACGCCGGTGCCGAGGCCGGCCTTCGTGACCGTCAGCGTGTGCTGGATCGCCGCGAAGGTCGCGGTGACGGTCGTCGTCGCCGACATCGCGACCGTGCAGGGGCTGACGCCGGGGCAGCCGGCGACGCCGCTCCAGCCGGTGAAGGTGCTGTTCGCGTTCGGGGTCGCGGTCAGGACGACCGAGGCGCCGTCCGCATAGCTCTCCGTGCAGTCGGCGCCGCAGGTGATGCCAGCGGGCGCAGAGCTGACCGTTCCGCCGCCCGTGCCGGCCGGCGTGACCGTGAGCAGCCGCGCGACGGCGAAGTCGGCCGTGACGGTCGTCGCCGCCGACATCGTGACCGTGCAGGGGCCGACGCCGGGGCAGCCGGCGACGCCGGACCAGCCGGTGAAGAGGCTGCCGACGCTCGCCGTGGCGGTCAGCACGACGCTCGAGCCGGAGAGCAGGCTCTCCGTGCAGTCCGCGCCGCAGGTGATGCCGACAGGCGCAGAGCTGACCGACCCGGTGCCGAGGCCGGTCTTCGAGACGGTCACCACGTGGAAGACCTGCGCGAAGTCGGCCGTGACCGTCGTCGCCGCAGAGAGCGTGACCGAGCACGTGCCGGTGCCCGAGCAGCCGCCGCCGGACCAGCCGGTGAAGGAGCTGTTCGCGTCGGCGGGCGTCGCGGTCAACACGACGATGGCGCCGTTCGCGTAGGCCTCCGTGCAGTCAGCGCCGCAGGTGATCCCGGCGGGCGCAGAGCTGACCGAGCCGGTGCCCGCGCCGGTCTTCAGCACCGTGAGCAGGCGCGAGACGGCGAAGTCGGCGGTGACGGTCGTCGCTGCGCTCATCGGGACGGTGCAGGTGCCGGTGCCGGAGCAGCCGCCGCCGGACCAGCCGGTGAAGAGGCTGCCGCCGCTCGCAGTGGCGGTGAGTACGACGCTCGTGCCGGAGATGACGCTCTCCGTGCAGTCCGCGCCGCAGGTGATGCCGACAGGCGCAGAGCTGACCGAGCCCGTGCCCGCGCCGGTGCGCGTGACCGTGAGGAGCCGCATCGCCTGGTCGAAGGTCGCCGTCACGGTGGTCGCCGCGGCGATCGTGACCGTGCAGGTGCCGACGCCGGAGCAGCCGCCACCAGACCAGCCGGCGAAGGTGCTGTTCGCGTCGGGCGTCGCCGTCAGGATCACCGAGCTGCCCTGCGGGAGCGACTCGGAGCAGTCGGCGCCGCACGTGATGCCGGCCGGCGCAGAGCTGACCGAACCGCCGCCGAGGCCGTTCTTCGCGACCGTCACGACCCGCATGATCTGGGCGAAGGTCGCGGTCACCCCGGTCGCGACGTTGACCGTCACGACGCAGGTGCCGGCGCCCGAGCAGCCGCCGCCCGACCAGCCGGTGAAGGTCGAGTTGCCGTCCGGCGTCGCCGTCAGCGTCACGGCCGTGCCCTCGACCACCGTCTCCGTGCAGTCCGCGCCGCAGGTGATGCCGGCGGGCGCAGAGCTGACCGAGCCGCCGCCGAGGCCGTTCTTGAGGACCGTCAGCGTCGGCGTCCGGCGCGTGAAGGTGCCCGTGACGCTCGTCGCCGCGGTCATCGAGACCACGCAGGTGCCGGCGCCCGAGCAGCCGCCGCCGGACCACCCGGTGAAGTCGCTCGTCGCGTCCGGCGTCGCCGTCAGCGTGACCGAGGTGTTGAAGTCGTAGTTCGCCGAGCAGGAGCCGCTGCAGGCGATGCCGGCCGGGTTCGACGAGAACGAACCGCCGCCCGTGCCGGCGCCCGTGACGGTGAGCGCGTGCTGCTCGATCGCGAAGGTCGCCGTCACCGTCGTCGCGGCCGTGACCGCGACGAGGCAGGTGCCGGTGCCCGAGCAGCCGCCGCCGGACCAGCCGGTGAAGACGCTGTTGAGGGCGGGCGTCGCCGTGAGCTCGACGCCGGTGCCGGCGCCGTAGGCCTCCGTGCAGTCCGCGCCGCAGGAGATGCCGACGGGATCGGAGGTGACGGTGCCTGCGCCGAGGCCGTTCTTCGCGACGGTGAGCAGGTGCGTCACGCCGGTGCAGACGTTGCCGGTGCAGGTCAGGCCCGCCTGGCAGTCGTTGCCGCTCGCGCAGCCGACGCCGAGGGCGCAGTCGCGGCCGCCGCCGCCGGTCATGCCGGAGACGACGAACTCGGCGTGCGCGACGGTCTCCGTGATCGTGCGGTTGCCGAACGAGCCCTGCAGGTCGTTGTCGAGGGTGACGAGCGTCTGGCCCCCGACGTTGCCGGCCGTGATCGAGAGCGTGGCGCCGACGCCGTTGATCGCGGTGACGAGCCGCGCGGCCATCGTCGCCTGGCTCGGGTTGCCGTTGTAGTCGACCAGGATGTTGCCGGCCGTGACCGAGCCGTTGGTGTCGAACTCGAAGACGGTGGGCGTGTGGACGCCGTCGTCGAGCGTGAAGGTCTCCCCGCTCAGGCGCGAGCCGCGCGCCGCCGTGATCTGGCCGCTCGCGAAGGTGAAGCCGCCGCCGTTGCACGCGGCGTTGCAGGTGCCGCACGCCGTCGTGTTGCGGTCGTCGCAGGTCTCGGGCGCCGTGATCGTGCCGTCCCCGCAGAACGTGCCCGTCAGCGTCAGCGTCGCGCTGCAGCCGGCGTTGCACGTCGTGCAGTTCTGCTGACCGGGCGGGCAGTTGACCTCGCTCGTCGTGTTGCCGTCGTCGCAGACCTCGCCGTTGGTGACGAGGTTGTCGCCGCAGAACTTGCCGACATAGACCGTCTGCGTCGCGCAGGCGGCGTCGCAGACCGTGCAGTTGAGCTGGCCGTAGGTGCAGGCGATCTCGGTGATCACGTTGCCGTCGTCGCAGATCTCGGCGTTGGTGACCGCGCCGTCGCCGCAGCGCGGGCCGACGAGGGCGAGCGGTGCCGTGCAGGTCGCGTTGCAGGTCGTGCAGCTCGCCGTGCCGTACGCGCAGGCCGTCTCGTTGAACGCGTTGCCGTCGTCGCAGAACTCGCCGTTGGTGACCGCGCCGTCGCCGCAGCGCGGGCCGACCAGCGTGAGCTGCGTGGCGCAGGTCGCGTCACAGCGCGTGCAGTTCGGCGTGCCGTACGGGCACGCCGTCTCGGTCGCGTTGTTGCCGTCGTCGCAGGCCTCGCCCGCGTCGAGGCTGCCGTCGCCGCAGCGCGAGCCCACCAGATTGAGGACCGCGGTGCAGCCGGCGTTGCAGGCCGTGCAGCTCGGCTGGCCGTACGGGCAGTTCGCCTCGGAGACGATGTTGCCGTCGTCGCAGGCCTCGGTGGCCGGGTTGCGGATCGCGTCGCCGCAGACGTTGTTCTGGCAGGTGCGCAGGCAGGCGTCGGTGTCGACCGCGTTGCCGTCGTCACACTGCTCGAAGTTCTGCGGGTTCGGGAAGCCGTCGCCGCACTGCGCGAAGGTGCAGTTGGAGTCGCATGCGCGGGTGTTGCCTGCCGCGTCGCACTCCTCGCCGGCCGCGACGTTGAGGATGCCGTCGCCGCACGACCGGGTGGTGCAGTTGATGTTGCACGTCGGCGACTCGGCCGCGTCGTCGCAGGTCTCGCTGCGCGCGGCGTTCGTGTGGCCGTCGCCGCAGAAGGCGACGGTGCAGTCGGAGTCGCAGTTCACGAGATCGCCGCCGCCGAGCACGTCGCACTGCTCGTTCGCCGACGCGTTCACCTTGCCGTCGCCGCAGAGCGGCAGCGTGCAGTCCGCGTTGCAGCCGGCCGTCTGGAACGACTCGTCGCACGCCTCGGGAGAGGGGCCGAACGTGCGCGTGAGGCCGTCGCCGCAGCGCGCGATGCGGCAGAGCGCCGTGCAGGGGCGATCGTTGCCGTTCACCGGCCCGTCGTCGCACTGCTCGGACTGGTCGCGCGTGCCGTTGCCGCAGGACTCGCCCGACTGGCAGTCGCCGGAGCAGCCGTCGCCGTCGACGTTGTTGCCGTCGTCGCAGACCTCGCCGAAGTCGGTCGTGCCGTTGCCGCAGCCCTCGAGCTGGCAGGTGGGGCTGCAGCCGTCGCCGGCCACCGTGTTGCCGCCGTCGCACGCCTCGCCCGCGAGGAAGTCGAGCACGCCGTTGCCGCAGGACTCGTCAGAGCGGCAGTCGGAGGAGCAGTCGTCACCGGACGTGTTGTTGCCGTCGTCGCAGACCTCGCCCGCGGCCGTGTCGTTCACGCCGTTGCCGCAGCTCTCGAGCGAGCGGCAGTTCGCGGCGCAGCCATCGCCCGAGAGCGTGTTGCCGTCGTCGCAGAGCTCGCCGGCGGCGAAGTCGAGGTAGCCGTTGCCGCAGACCTCGATCGAGCCGCAGTCCGAGGAGCAGCCGTCGCCGGAAGTATTGCCACCGTCGTCGCAGAGCTCGCCGGCCGCGAAGTCGAAGGTGCCGTTGCCGCACGTCTCGGCCGAGCGGCAGTCCGCCGCGCAGCCGTCGCCGGAGGTGTTGTTGCCGTCGTCGCAGACCTCGAGCGCCGCGAGGTCCGTGATGCCGTTGCCGCAGCTCTCGTTGGAGCGGCAGTCGGAGGCGCAGCCGTCGCCGGAGATCGGGTTGGCGTCGTCGCAGACCTCGCCCGCGGCCGGGTCGGGCGTGCCGTTGCCGCGCGTCTCGCTCGAGGGGCAGGCGGCGGAGCAACCGTCGCCGGAGACGTTGTTGTCGTTGTCGCAGATCC
>CAYHCR010000101.1:0-6013 GCA_964354895.1 uncultured Myxococcales bacterium
ACGCCCGGCCCCGCCGCGCCCGCGGTGATGACGTTCCGCTCGAGCACGAGCCCCACGCACGAGGTGCAGTAGAGCGCGTAGTTGGAGGTCTCTGCGGCGGCGGTGTCCGGCGTGTCGATGGTCAGGTCTGCAAGCACCGTCTGCGCCGTCAGGTTTGCGCCTCGGACCGCGATCAGCGTGCGCGCCGCAACCGTGCCGACCGTGCTCCAGGTGACGCGCGACTGGTTCGCCGCCGAGCGCGTCCAGCCGCTCGCGCGCGAGAACCCGCCCCAGATCGACACGCCGTCCCGCAGCTGCAGGTGCTCGGCGTACGTGCCGTCCGAGACGTAGATGTGGTCGCGCACGCCGGGCGTCGCGAGCGCCAGGGCCGCGCCGATCGTCGCCATGGGCGAGGCGGGCGTGCCGAGGCCGGCCGCGTCGTTGCCGTTCGTCGCCACGAACCAGGCGCGGGTCGCCGTGCCGTCGTAGCCGTCGCAGTCGTCGTCGGCGTGCGTCGGGTCCGGGTAGTCCGCGACGCCGGTCGGCGAGCAGGCGTACTCGCAGCCGTCCGACAGATCACGGTTGTTGTCGATCAGCCCCGCCATGCAGCCGGTGAACTCGCACGCGCCATGGTTGCAGGTGAAGTTCGCGCCAGGAATGGTGCAGGTGCAGTCGAGCCCCTCGGAGTTGAGCGCCACCGTCACCAGCGGGTTGTCGACGTCGTTGGTCTCGATCTCCAGCGCGCCGATCGCGGCGCCCACCCGCGTCGGGTTGAACTCGACGGTGAGGAGCAGCTCTGCGGCCGAGTCGGGCAGCGTCACCGAGTTCTGCGGCGGCGCACGCAGCGCGAAGCCCGGGTCCGAGCCGGCCGCGATGCGCACCGCCGTCACGACGAGATCGCCGAAGCCCGCGTTGCGCACGGAGACGGTGTTGGTGTTCGCCGGATCTCCACGCCAGACGCCGGGGATCGACAGGATCATCGGGTTCACGAACGCGGTGGGATCGGTCGCCGTGCCCTGCAGCGCGACGCTGACGGACGGCCGCGCCGGATCGTCGCAGAGCAGCTGCAGCGCGCCGGCGCGTACGCCGATGACGCCCGTCGGCGTGAAGCGCACCACCACGTTCTGGAAGCCCCCGCCCGGGATCGCGGGCAGGATCGCAGGCGTGAAGGAGAAGTCGGCCGAGGAGAGCGCGGCGAACGAGAGCGAGCTCACGGTGAGCGGCTGGTCGCCGCCGTTCGTGATCGTGATGGTGCGCTCGCCGAAGCCGTCGAGCTCCACCTGGCCGAAGTCGATCGACGCCGGGTTCACGGTGATCGTCGGCGCGTTGCCGCCGCCGCCGTTGAGCGCGATCTCGTGGCGGAGGATCTGCACAGCTGCCCCGGAGCCGGACTCGTCGTGCTCGATGATGACCTTCTGGTTCTCCGGCCTCGCCTGCGTCGGCGCGAACGTGATCGTGATCGGCACGATGCCGACGAGCGCGCCGGCCTCGTCGCGGCAGGCGCCGACGGGCGCGTCACACGTGTGGCCGGCCGCGCAGTCCGGATCCGCGAGGCAGCCGTGGAAGGGAGGCAGCACGATCGGCTCGTCGGCGGCGCCGAGCGACGGCGTCACGGAGAAGACCGTGCCCGCCGCGTCGACGTTGATCGAGCTGACGTGCAGCAGGTGGTTCCCGTTGCCGGCGTTGCGCAGGTAGAGCGTCTTCGTCGAGGCGTTGCCGACCGGCGTGGCGCCGAACAGGATCGCGCCGACGAGCGGATCGGTCTCGGCGGGATCTTCCGTGAGCGCGAAGACGCTCGAGCCCTTGTACTCGACGGCGAGGCGGTACTTCGCGGTCGGCTTGGTGTCGGTCGAGGTGACGACGAGCACCTGGCCCTCCCGATCTTCCAGGAAGTCCTGCGGCGCGTACGTGACCTCGAGCGTCAGCTGGCCGCCGCGCGCGAGCGGCGCCGGCAGCGGAAGATTCGGCGCGACCGTGAACTCGTCGGAGGTGCTCGTCTCGAAGTCCGCCTGCAGCACGCGGACCTCGCGGTCGCAGGTGTTGGTGATCGTCACAGTGGCGAGGCGGACCTCGCCCACGTTGGGCGCGGAGCCGAAGGAGAGCTCGCCCTCGCGGCCGATCCCGTCTCCGGTGACCGGCGCCTCGGGCGCATACGTCAGACAGTCGACGGGGCCGGCGCCGCCGCCGCCGCCCGCGCCGGAGTCCTCGCAGAAGCGCTCCTCGCAGGTCTGGCCCGCGTCGCAGTCGCCGTCCGCGTCGCAGGGCGTGCGGAAGTCAGGCTGGCAGGCGCCCTCCTGGCACGACTCGGAGACGGGGCAGTCGTCGTTGCCGGCGCAGCGGACGCCAGCCGCGCAGCTCCCGTCCGCGCAGTGCTGGCCGAGCTCACAGTGCGAGTCGTCGGCGCACGAGAGGCCGTCGCGCGGCGCGCAGAGGGCGTCCAGACAGATCTCGTCGGCGCCGCAGTCGGTGTCCGAGAGACACGGCGTCCCGTCGTTGCCGTTGCCGCCGACGGTCGGTGGCGCGCCCGCCGTCTCATCCGACGAGCAGGACGCGACGATGGCGGTGACCAGCACGAGCCCCAAGAGCCCGATGTTTCGATGCATGGATGCCTCCCGGCTTCCCGCCGATGTTAGCCGGGATCCGGTCAGAACCGATCATCGAGGCCGCCGAAGACGCGTCGCAGCGCGTCAGGGGACCTTCACCGGCGGGGGCGGGAGCGGCCTGGGCGGGGCGTCGCTCCCGGGCGCGGCGTCGCTGTTCGGCGAGGCCTCTCCCTTCGGCGAGGTGTCCGCCTTGGGCGGCGCATCGACGGTCGGCGCCGCGGACGGAGCGGCGTCGGGCGCGGGCGCGGCCGCCGGGTTCGGCGCAGGCGGCTTCGGCGGCGGCGTGACGTAGTCCTTCTTCGGGGCGGGCTCCGGCGAGCTGGGCCCGCTCACCGCGCCGTCGTCCTCCTCGTCGAGCTCGTCGTCGGCCGACTCGGGCGCGCCCTCGGCCGCCGGCAGCGCCGCGAAGAGCTCGCGCAGGTACTCGGAGAGCTCCTCGGGATCCTCGGGATCGACGCCGTCCTGGAAGTCGACGTACCAGAGGATCTCGCCGGAGCTCGCGTCGACGAGCGTCGCCGCGACGCGCACGAGATCGCCGTCGTAGAAGCCCCGATCCGCCATCGGATCGCGCGCGGGCGGCGTGCCGTGGCTCGAGTAGAAGACCGGGCCGCCGATGAAGACGGTGGTGTGCGAGCCGCCATGCATGTGGCCGCCGCCGCGACCGGCCGGTTCACTCGCGGCGACGATCATCGCGGCGATCACGATCACCGCGAACAGGCTGACGGCGACCTGCAGCGCTTTCTTCCCGTCGCTGTTCGAGATGAGCGTTCCGTTCAGATAGAGGAGCGAGCCCGCGCCGGTCGCCTCGCCGAGGTAGCGCGTGATCGTCGGATCGATCTCGCCGCCCGGCTCGCCGCCGGAGGCGACCTCGTTGGCGTGGCCGACCATGCCGTCGACGAAGTCCTCGATCGCCTTGGTGTCGACCGAGTCGTCGTCCCACGAGAGCGCGCGCTCGAGCGAATAGCCGCGCCGCGGGAGCGACGTCTTGAGCAGCCGCTGCACCTCCGCGACGACCGCGGCCTTCAGCGCCGCTTCGTCTGCCTCGTCGACCTCCGTCAGCGCGTCGATCCGCACGTCGAGCTCGATGGGCAGCAGCGCGACGCCCGGCGCCGGCGGCCGCGCGAGCACGCTCTCGGCGGTGTAGCCGCGCGACTCGGTCGTGGTGCAGGCGAAGCTCGTCGCGGCGGCGACGGCGGCGAGCAGGAGGGGCGGGAAGGAGCGCAGCTCGGAGAGGCGCATGATCGGTCTCGTCGGTCGTGTCGGGCCCGGCGGCCTCATCGGGCTCGCCGGGCGCATCGGGCTCAGCGGCTGCGGGCGGCGCGGGCGGCGGCGTGCAGCGCGTGGAGCTGGCGCTCGGCGTCGCGGCCGGTCTCGCCGTCGGGATCGAGCGCGTGCGCGCGCCGGAAGAGCGTGGCGGCGGTCTTCTTCTTGCCCTGCAGCTTCCTCACGACGCCGAGGTGCAGGTTTGCGGCGGCGTGGTCGCGATCCATCTTCAGCGCGCGTTCGAGCGCCTCTGCGGCCTCGCCCAGGTCGCCGGCCAGCAGGTGCTCGCGGCCCTTGCCGACGTGCACGTCCGCCTCGTTGATGAACTCGACGTCGAAGACGCTCTTGCCCACGAGGTTCACGACGAGCGCCTTGAGGATCCCCGTCCAGTAGAAGGTCGCGGCCTCGGCGGCGACCACCGCGGCCACGGGCAGATCCGGCAGCAGGGGCTTCCCGCGGAACTTGAAGCGGACCTTCGTGTAGCGGCCCTTGTTGACGAGGTGCTTGGCCTCCTCGGCGAACGTCCGGAGCGCCTCGTCCACGCCGTTGGTCAGGTCGACGGGGAGCACCGCGCCGGCGGGCGCCTCGGCCTCCGCGGCCTCGCCCTCCGCGGCAGGCTTCGGGGCTGCGCGGACGGGCCGCTTCGGTCGTCGTTCGGGTCGATCCATACGGCCATCGTCCGGCGGGGGTGCGGGGGGGTCAAGCACGCGACCGACGGCGTCGGGGCGAGGTCGATTCACGAAGCCGCGTGGTAATCTGGCGACCTATGGCCTCGATGTACCAGGAATCGCTGCGCGCCTTCCTCAAGCCCGTGCTCGCCTACCTCGATGATCCGGCCGTCTCCGAGATCATGATCAACGGTCCGGACGAGATCTGGATCGAGGCGAAGGGCAAGCTGACCAAGACCGACGCCAAGTTCACCGACGAGGACGGCCTGCAGGCCGCCGCGCGGAACATGGCGCAGTACGTCGGACGCATGCTCAACGCCGAGCGGCCGCGCCTCGACGCACGGCTCCCCGACGGCAGCCGCATCCACATCGTGATCCCGCCGATCGCCCGCAAGGGGACCACGATCTCGATCCGCAAATTCTTCAGCGCCAAGCTCGGCATCGACATGCTGATCAAGTTCGGCTCGATGACGCCGCAGATGGCCCGGTTCATCGAGGCGTGCGTCATCGTCAAGCAGAACATCATCGTCGCGGGCGGCACGGGCTCCGGGAAGACGACGCTGCTCAACGTCGTCTCGACGCTGATCCCCGCCGACGAACGCATCCTGACGATCGAGGACTCCGCCGAGCTGCAGCTCCAGCAGGAGCACATCGTCCCGTTCGAGTCGCGGCCGCCGGACAAATTCGGCAAGGGCGCCGTGACGATGGGTGATCTGCTCGCCTCCGCGCTGCGCCTGCGGCCCGACCGCATCGTCGTCGGCGAGGTGCGTGGCGGCGAGGCGTTCGATCTCATGCAGGCGATGAACACCGGTCACGGCGGCTCGATGGCGACCACCCACGCCAACACGCCCACCGACACGCTGCGCCGCCTCGAGTCGCTCTGCCTGATGAGCGGCATCGATCTGCCGATGGTCGCTGTGCGCGCCCAGGTCGCCAGCGGCATCAACGTCGTGATCACCTGCGAGCGCTTCCACGACGGCTCGCGCCGCACGACGCACATCGCGGAAGTATTGCCGCTCAGCGACAAGGGCGACTACCGCACGCAGGATCTCTTCGTCTACACGCCGGTGCGCAAGGACGCGGACGGGAAGATCATCGGCTACCACGCGCCGACGGGCATCCTCCCCACCTTCCTGGATCGCTGCCACGCGTATGGCTTCGATGATCTCACCGAGGAGTTCTTCGACCCGGCCACCTACGGCGTGCCGCCGCCGCCGATCTTCACGACCGGGGAAGGTGTGCGGGTGCGTTGGGCCAAGTCGCTGCGCCACCGCGAGGAGGGGCAGGCCGACCCGACGAACCTCGGCAAGGCGTCCGACTACCAGCCGGGGCAGGAGAAGGCCGCGCCCAAGCCCGCGCCGAAGGCCGAGGCGAGCGAGGCGACGACCGACGTGAACCCGCTCCCCGCTGCCGCGCCGATGCCGGACGAGCGGCCGAAGGTGACGGCGCCGGCCGACGACAAGCTCGCCCGGGAGGCGCTCGCGCTCGCGGCGACGAAGC